>JASMFX010000048.1 GCA_030751555.1 Candidatus Woesearchaeota archaeon
TTACTCCAGCAGAAGCTGCTGGAATCTTCCTCCAACTCCAAAGAAATAGATTCCTATCACTCATAGAAAAATATCAACCCATAATTAGAGCTTCATAGCACCGATAAATTAACAGTGTCTGTGATGCAAACCTTTATATACCTGAAAACTCAAAATCAAGTTATGCCAACACTACTCAAAAAGCATCATGCGAGCAGATTCCACTTTGCAATGTTTGCTATATTCCTTGTTCTCATAGTGCTCATAGTATCTTATCCAACATCAAACGATGCTGTTGATGCTCAAGAACAATATCCCCAAAAATTTGTACAACTAACAGAGAATCCTGAGCAAAGTACAAATGGCCAAGACTCAGTAAACCTCGAGTCAACCACCGAGCCAGTCCAGACAGATACATTGGATGAATCTCTTATTGCTCTGACTAAGAAAAGAGCTCCTGCACCAGACCAAGAAGTAGTTGTTATTGATGAGACAAACGTTGGGCTTGATAAAACCGATTCCTCTCTGTTGGAGCTTGCAGAGGATAGACTAGTTAGCCAAGAGAGTTTAGTCCTAAACAAAAATAGCGTAAATATTGACATTACTTGGGGATCCTTCAGCCCTGAAAAGATCCAGGTTAAGAGGGGCACAAAAGTAACATGGACGCATTCAGATGATTCTAAGAAATTCCTGATAGCGTGCTATCTTGGTCCTAATAGAATATTGAAAAGTGAAAACCTCTTTCCAGGAGAGTCTTTTTCATACACATTTACAGAGGACAATGAATACCTCTGCATTGATGCAATCTATGGGGCTAGAGGCTTCATAACAGTGGGCAATAAAAAGCCAGGCAATGCAATCACTGGAGGCATTGTTAATATTGATAATCTGCAAGGAAGTACAAGCGGTATGTCCTTAAAAGTCTCACTAGATCCTCTAAGGAGATTATTGGCAAATCCTATATCATTGAATGCCTTTGCAACAATTGCTCTAATCTTAATGGTTGTCTCCACTCTAGAATATAGTATTCATCTGGATTAAACCTTCTCAAAATTATCACAAGAACTATCTACTTAAACTCAAACTTCTTTGCTCTAAAACCCTTCCTCTGCGTATGACTTTTCTTGCATTCTTTACATTGATATCGAAGATCGCTTTTCTTAGAACTCTTTGCACCAGTCATTTTCCACTTACCTACGGGAGGTTTACTACCATATCTTCCTAGATTGCCATGTCCTTTGCCAAAACCAGTCCTAGCCTTTGTATATCTACCCATAGGCCTTGCTGAACCAGGTGTTCTAGACTTGCTCATAGAGATCTTATGCTCAGTGTGTTTTTTACACTTAGGACAGTATCTCTTAGCTGCTTTAGGTAATTTCATACTTATTAAGAATTTGGGAGTGGTTTATAAATGTTTTGTTGAAGAGTCACGAGAGATCGCGGCGAACAAGAAATTTTGGCTCATTCTTTCAGGTTTTCTCCTCCTGAACTATATTAGGGTTCCTTTTTTCTCCCCCGTACCTGGGTAAGGGGGAGAAAAAAGGGAGTGGTAAATCAATCAGGAACAACAAATCAATTAGTAGTACGCCAAATTTGCCCAAGGAAGGATAGATAATATTTACTAACTATATCTCCTCATCAATTGCCTCAGCCCTACCTTTCTTAATAAGAACCTCTGCAATATCTTTGGGAAGGTTAGCAACATCCTCCTCGTCAAAAGGTCCTATGGAGTCTAAATCTTCACCAACAAACTTTGGAACTGCACTGAGAAATCTAACTAATGTTGTCTCTGTATTAGATACCTTAGGAGACTCTTTTTTTGGCTCTGAGACTTCATTTTGCTGCTCTATGATTGGTTTTTTATATTCTTTGATACTCTCTAAGATGCCCAGCCTATAACGCTTTAGCACTCCAGAAAGGTCATTAAACAGATTTGCCTCCTCTTTGAGGAGAGGAGAGGTGTCAATTAACGATCCTCCTACCCTGCTTTTATCTATCGCCATATTAATTATCTTGCGCTCACGCTTATCATAAAGTTTATCTAGCAATCTCATTACATTGTCTAATTGTATCCGTGTATTCTCTTTTTCAGTGCTTGAAAACAGATCTCCTTCACTAGGCATATCCAGTATCTTCTTTTTATCAGTGAGATACTGAATTAAGTCAATGTAGAAGCTATCACTGAGCTTTTGCAACTCAGCTCTATTATTCTCTACTCTAGAGAGATCTTGGACAGTTTGATAGGTGATAGTGATTTCCTTAGCATCCTTAAAATTCACCCTAATCTTATCAGTCTCTTTCTCTTCCTCAATATCTACATCAGGTAATTCAGGCATCTCGGGTTTATCCATCCTGATATGGAGACTTCACAACTTTATAAATTTTTAGCTAGTAAGAACTATACTTGGTTGTGTTGACATGTTACTAATCTCCTTGCTCTCCAATAAAATGCCTACATTTAATAGAAGTATCCAAAAATATTTTCCAATTCTTGGCAAGAACATCACTACAAAAAGTCATATCATCATAACCATGAGGATTATATCTGAATTTGATCTTTTCAAGAACATCACGATGGATTAGCACACATCCAAGCCCGACTCTAAGCACAGGCATAAATGTTTCACCCTCTGTCTCCTTAAAGGTAAGCCTTCTCTTGACCTCTTTTGGATCGAAATTATACTTTTTTAATTCCTCGTACTGATCCTTGTATACTTTAGGATCGGCCTTGATCTTTTCGATAAATTCTTTAGCAACACCTACATAGGCCAATGGCATCATCACAGGTTTTTCATTGACTTCTCCTGCTGTAAAATACAATCCTGAAACTACTCTTTTATTATGTGCAATCATTTTTATGATAGCGTCTCGGGGGGCAACAACATCCTGTTCAAGACTAAAGAAGTATTCACAATCACCCTCTAGAAACTGCTCTCGCAACATATTCCTGCTCTCAACAACGCTTTTTACAGGATCATCATAATGCTCTCCCTTAAGTGCATTAATACCTTTTTCCTTGAGAATATCAAGATATTCATCTGTTTTACTATTATCCGCAATCATAAAATACTTTTCAGGATAATCAAGATTCGTTATTCCATTGAGATATTTGTTTATGCAATACTTTTTTCCAATCCAAGTAGGACATCCAATAAACACTTTTGGTTGCATACATTGATGATATCCACAGTTCTTATAAATGTTTCCAATCATTTTTTAAACATGAATAAAACTTATTCTCCTGTGAAAAAAATAATAAAAGTAACCAAACAATCAGGAATCCCTCTAGTAGGCACTATATATTTTGGCATTATGGATCGTAATACCAGCATTATAGAGGTTAGACCTACCACACTATGTAATATTAACTGCACATTTTGCTCAGTAGCTGCAGGTCCAAAATCAACCTATGAAACCAATTTTGTCGTCGAGAAATCGTATTTAGTCGAAGAATTGAAAAAATTGCTTGACTTTAAAGAAGAACCAATGGATATCTGGATAAATCCACAAGGAGATCCAACAGTCTATCCGGAACTTGAGCAATTAATAGCAGATATACGCAAATTAAAGCATGTTAGGGAAATTATTATCGTAACCAATGGCATGTTGCTCACAAAAGAGAAGATAGATGCCTACAAAAAGGCAGGATTAACCCAGATAAGCCTCTCAATACAAGCGTTTAGCCTGGAAAACGCCAAAAAATTAGCTGATCTACCCGGTTATAACATAGAAAAAATCAAGGATTTATGTCCATATATCGCAAAAAATCTCAGACTAGTATTAACTCCAGTCTATCTTAAAAACCATAATGAAGAGGATATAGAGCAGATTGTCAAATTTGCCACGGAAATCAATGCAGAGGTCTCAATCCAAAACTTTCAAAGAAATAGGAGGGGAAGAAACCCTACCTCAGAGCTATCTTGGAAAAAATTTGCAGCAAAACTTAAAGAGATGGAACAAAAATATTCCATTGATTTACTTAAAACTGGAAAGATAAAAAGAACAAGAATACTGCCTAAAGTAGCCAAAAAAGGCCAAATTATCACTGTAAACCTGGTGTGTGATAGTAAATTCAAAGAAGAGAAAATAGCAGTCTATCAGGATAAGTGTATAGTGGTCTATGGGTCAAAGCATTTTGGTATGACAAAGATTAAGATACTAAAAGCTTCTAATAATCTATACTATGGAAAAGCAATTTAATAATAATCCATCAATACACTAAAACTTCTTTATTCAATTGTGCTTAATAATAGGCCCTCAGGAATCTCCAAATCCTCCTCTGACACAGTATTTACTTCTAAACCCAAGAATTCAATAATAGTAATCTCATTCTCACTAATGTAATATTGGATATAGTTTGGCAACCCATAGTAGATGTCGATTACTGCTATGCCTGATTTTCCTTTATCATCAAGAAATGCTACATCCCTCACTTCAGACTTGTCCTGTATCCTAGTAGGTCCTTTGAAATCAGTCTCAATCCAGCTGTCTGGGATCGCCAAAGGATTTTTAGCATTGCTGTAGTTATTATATTCAACTTCATAGTAAACTGATCTATCTCTTGGGCCACAAAATCCAGTGTCTGTACAATATCCAAATTCCTCTCCAGTATCTAGGTCTACAATGACCTTATTGTAGATCTTTTTCCCAATAACTCTCTTTTTATTCAATTCAACAAGTGCTTTGTTGCCTAATATGTAATATTTGTCCTTTGTGTTGATAATATCTCTATAAACTATTGATCGTACTCTCGCCCTCTTACTGAGCAGCTCTGTAACCTCTGGATTTAGACGAGGAGGCTCTTTTTTCTCCTCAGTAGCGTTAGGTCTCACTTCTACTGCTTTTTCGCTTGTAAGGATAACAGGATCCTTATCCAAATCCTCTAGAATGCCGTCTTTTAATCCAGAATCATCCTCTTTTTCTACTAAAAAAGAACAAGCACTTAGAAGCATAATAGAAATCAGGATAATCAGATACTGTTTCATATCTTTATATAATACTAGCTTGTATTTATAATTTACTAAAACAACAAGAAAATTACACTAACAATTTAATAAATTAAGAAAAAGAAAAAAAAAGATAAAAAAAATTTAGGTTTACTCAGCTCCTTCACCAGCGTCTCCTGCATCTGCAGCAGGTGCCTCAGCTACTGCTGGACTTGGGACACTTACAGTTGCTTCAGTTAAGGTTGTACCTGTAACTTCCACTTCCATAACTCCGTCGTCTAGCTCGGCTAGTTTGGTTCCTTCAGCAATTACCCTTGCTGCTCTTCTTGTGTCAAGTGCACTAAATCCAGCTATAAGCATTGCAACGTTTCCGTTTGAGTGCTCCCATAGCTTAACAAGTGCCTTTCCTTCTGAAAAGCCAGATGTACAAGGTGTTGGGTTATCCAACAATGTAGCAGCTGCTGTGTTAACACATGGTCCACCTACAACGATGGCATTCTGTGCTTTTACGTCAGCTACTTCTGAAGCTAGTTTTGCAGTACCTAAAGCAATTGGTGTTACCTGACTACTAACTGATGATCCACCTTCAGTTTGCACTTTAGAGATGGATGGTGCGTTAGCAGTTACATAAACCAAAGCCTCAACCTGATTATTTGGAACTGTTAGTACCAACTCATCAGGTCCTTGGGTGTCTACAACTTGCTCAACTAAGATACCATAGACAGTTCGCTCTTCACGATTGTCTTGAGTACCAACTTTATGCAATCCACTCTGGAATGCTGGTTGGTATCCAGATATCTCAACTGTTGGTGAACCACTTCCTGCAAGATCAATTGCATATCTAGAAATTGTTCCTAGATCCAGTTCTGGAGTTGAACTCACAGAGATAGGGATCTCTAGAACTTCTTCTTGACTTGAGTCATCAATCTCGTCTGAATCCACATAGATGGAAATGTTCAGTAGAGTACCTACAGTTGCAGCTCTAAATGCTCCAGTGTTGTTGATGGTTATGTTCATGTAAGCTCCTCCCTTGGTAACAAGGTATGGTGCTTCACTTGGTACAATACTACCTGAACCATCAAGATCTACACTGATGTTGCTGTTGTCTGAGTCTGCAGAGATAAAGACTTTAAACTCTTTACCGCCAACAATAATCTCAGCATCTGAACTGTCTCCAACCTGGGTATACGAAACTTCTATTGTTTCACCAGTACCAACGTCTTTAAACTTCAAAACCTTGTTTGTTGAGTCTTGGTCCTTATACTGCAACACGTGGGTAAATCCAGTTTGCCTAACACCAATAGCTTTGTTGTCATTAACAATGAAGCTATCTTCATCAGCAATAGGGTATTTTGCTTGATTTACACCTGTAAAGTTCTCAATATGGATCAGTCTCTTGCTTTGTGAGTCATCTCCAATTCTGTTATCTCCGCTAGAAAGAACGGATACTAATGGGAACTTTATTGTGTCACCATCTTTGTTCTCAAAGCTTAGTAGATACTGCTTGTCTCCTGAGTTAGTTATCATAACTTCGGATGTGTCAGCAGTACTTAAACCCTGGAATTCGATGTCAAAGTTTAGTGTAAAGAATCCCTCTGGCTCATCCAGTTGTTCAGATACAGTCTTGCCTTCAGAAACGTAAAGGTCATCATCTGCATCCAAGGATATCTTTATTTTACTAATCTTTGTTTTTGTGTTGTCATCACTACCGGATATTTCGATAGTTGCGTCTGAGATTGTTTCGTCTCTAACTTCAAGGCTTCCACCACCCATCTTTGAGATGTTGGTATCCTGGAAGATAATCTCGTCCACACCTAGGTAGAACTCAACCAGATCCTGAGTAACGTCGCCAGCCTCATTTCCTAGAATGTTTCGAATACCAACCTCAATACCATCTGATAAGGTATCAGTTTGATCTTCTTTTAACTTTCTAGTAACTTCGCCGTTGATCTTCAGCTTTACTGCTGGAGTAGACGTTGTATCGTCTATGATCAGTGCTGTTACTTCATAATCTTTTCCATCCACAACATAGGTTTTGGTTTGACCCTCTTCTAATGTGTCTGAAACATCTCCTCCAAATAAGGTTAACTTAACCTTGTTTTGAGCCGATCTTGCTGCTTTGGTAATACTGTATTTCTTTCCCATTAACCAGATGTCTTCATCCTCGAAGTCATATAGGGTATTACCATTTGTAGCTGCAGTACCTGATGCATCTGTAATATCTGATTCAGCCGGCTCTTGAAACTCAAGCTCCCAAATATAGATATCATCTCCTGATGTTACAAATAGGTAGTCTGCAGGTATATCCTCGTCGTCATCGTCATCAATGGCATAATCTACATATTGCCTGGATGAGTCATTAAACTTAATATATTGGTTGTAAGTAAATGAACCCTGGCTATTATCTAGTGTGCCTTGTGCCAAGACATTCAAGTCATCTTTTGTCAGAACTTCTGTTACATTATATAATGTCTCATGAAGCTCTAAGATGTCTGAACCATCTTTGACTTGCGCTGCATCTCCGCTAATACTAACGGAAGCTCCGCCTGAAGAAGTAACTGGTACTTCAACTTTTGCCAGATACTGCAAATTTGTTGCAATATCAACTGAACCTGCAACGTCTGATGCTGCTGCTGTATCTCCGAAAACGATCACGCCATTAAAGACTCCGTCTTTAATAAACTGGCCTGGGTACGCTTTCAAATCAGCTGCTGCTGACGCGCCTAATAGAGTTGCTCCGACCATTGAAAGGCCTGTTCCTAATGCAACAATCTTTTTAATTGCTTTCCTTAATTTCATCTAAACACCTCCGTGTTTTCTGATTTTTTTATCATCCAAAAACCTCCTTTTGGATCCGTTCTCAGTTAATCTGATGGAAGATGTTTATAAACATTGCGCTCTTGGCACCATGCTTTTTCAATATATATAACGGATTATATATATCCTCCATCTTCCTCATTATATTAACTGGATAAAGCACAATTTTGCGGGTACTGCTTTATAAAGCTTTCGTAATCATTTGGTCACATATATGGCTCAATAATCTCTAGAAGGCCTATATGGCCAATATTCAGCCATTTCAGCTGTTTATCACTATAAGATGGTATTTGAAATTCTTTTTAAAGAAGATAGTTCTATTGGTCTGATTTTCGTGCTGATCATATTTTGCCATTTTTTTGTCAAGATATCCTTTTTTGGTCCATAATTGCTAAATTTGATCAATAACCTCGGAGTTGTCCATATATCTACTAAACACCTATATATAGGTATCTATGGGGATCTAAATGCTGATCAATCTTTAATTTAGAACGATGCTTTACCCATGATAAACGCGACCATTTTCAGCGCTATCCACAACAAGCCCAACTGGATAAATATCCAATTCTTTGCAAAAAGCCATCCTTGCTTGCCTATTACTGTAGCTTTCAACCCTGTTGCTTTCCACTGCTGCACCTCCATTATACTGGACAAATCCCACTATTGTTAAGCCAGAACTTCGAAGTTGACTCATAGCTCTTCCATATTCCTCTTTAGAAACCCTTGAGCTAGTGCCTCCTGAGGTTTGCTCAGGAACATAAACTGCTACAATTTTAACCCCATTAGGACTTCGATTTCCTACTAAAATGCCTGTTCTTACGTGATTTTTTGCCCCATTAGAAAGATCTTCAGCAATCTCACTTACTGTTTTTTGGGTAATTTTCACCGAAATTCGGTCAGGTGGCATATTAAACCTAATTTTAATGGAATTTATAAGGTTTTGGCTTAAATTTTCACTTAGTGTTGTGAAATTATTCCTCTGCTCTCTATTATTCAAGGTTATTGCTTTATCTTCTGCTGTCAGTCAAAATTTACCTAATTTCTCTCCCCCGTACCCTAGTAAGGGGGAGAGAAATTAGCCAGGATAAGCAGTTCAGGAGCAAAAATTAGGGTGTTCAGAATAATGTGAGGAGGAGGACTCAGAACCCAACTTTTTGCTTCCGCAAAAAGTTGGACCAAAACAAATCTGTGGAACCAAAACCCTTGGTTTTGTTCCACTGCTCAAACTGCTTATGAAATGGTATGTGGGAAGGAGGATTCGAACCCCCGTAGGCACTAAGCCAACAGGTCCTAAGCCTGTCCCGTTTGGCCACTCCGGCATCCCCACGTGGGTAATTCTAAGGTTTTGGGCTATATATAAACATTTCTAAACTTCTGGATTATAATATGCATATTCTGACCAATATTCCACTAATTAGCTTCTATTAATCTGTTTTCTCTACTTCCACAAACAATATAAACTAGTAGAATCTTCCTGAGAATCATGAAGAAAAAGAAATTTCCTTCAATTGCTCTTTTTGTGGTTTTATTATTGCTCATAATACTAGTTATTTCGTTAATTACCTATGATTCAGGACCATGCAGCAATAGGTCTCCCTATGAAAAGGAGCAATGTCTAGCTGAATACGCAATTCTCAATCACTCAGTCAATGATTGTGGGGATCTGGATAATAGAGACTTGAGAGAGTATTGCATCCAGGAGATTGGGATAAAGCTGCAAAATATCCAGATATGCAATCTTCTCGTCAATCAAACTCAAGGAGCATGCATAACAGATATTGCTCAACAAAAAGAGGATATAAGCATCTGTGAAAATGTTAAAACATATTACTGGTTTGATGTATGTCTAAAATCTCTCTCTGTTTTAACCAATAAAACAGATCGTTGCTTCGAGATAGGTGATGGAATCCTGAGGGATGAATGCATAATGGAGTTAATGCCTACGAGAAACGACTTTGAACTTTGTAAAAAGATTACTGATGCAACAAAAAGACATCGTTGCATGCGCAACATAGCTATTTTTGAGGATGATGTTGAAAGATGCAAAATAATCCAAGATCCTTTCTACAGGGACAGCCAATGCTACAAGAAATTTGCACAAAATAGGGGAGATAAAACAATCTGTGACAGAATCTCCATTGGTGCTATCAGGGTGAGATGCTATGAGCGAGTATTAAATATTACATTAGTAGATCCAAACACTAGGGGAATAATTAATGCTCATTTTATTGAAGAATTTGATTTGGATATTAGGCAGACTGGAAGTTAATTTTATTCTACTTCCCAGCCTTTTTCCACTTAAACTTTCGTATCTTGGCACTAGCACCATAACCGCAGCTAGCACACTTCTTCTTTCTCATATGATATGTGGGTTTTCCGCATCTTCTACATCTGATATGTGTTTTCTTACCAGACTTTTTACCCATAGAAGCAGTTCCTTTACTCATCTTCAATACCTTATGCAGGGGAAATTAGGATTATTGCATCTCCTCTTAGGAATACAACACCTAGCTTTCTTTTAACTTCTCCGTTTTCTCTCTCTTCAGCATCATTAAGAACAACATTAATGTGAATATCAAATGCCTTTAGCTTACCTAGAAACTGTTTGCCATTCTTTAACTCTACGATAACATTCTTATCTCTTGCACTATTTAATGCATCCAGTGGTCTTGAAGCTTCCATAAAAATCCCCCATATAGGTTATAAGATTAGATAACACTGCCAGTATATAAAGTTTGCTATAATTAATACATAAAACGCAACATTTTTAAATGAACCCTTCATCCTTCCTTTCATGGCAAAATCACAGCTAAGGGCACATACCAAACCAACTGGCGGAAGGCTCAAAGCATTTAGAAAGAAAAGAAAATATGAGCTAGCAGGCTTGTCAGCCCATACAAAGATTGGTCCTAAGAAAACTATCTCTCACAGGAAGCGTGGAGGAAGTACAAGAGTCAAATTACTTGTAGTCGATACAGCAAATGTCTATGATCCTAAATCTAAAAAAGTTTCTAAAACAAAGATTAAGAGTGTTAGTGCAAACCCTGCTAATCGGCACTTTGTCCGAAGAAATATCCTGACAAAGGGCGCTGAGATTGAAACCGAGCTCGGCATTGCAAAAGTAACCTCACGACCTGGTAAAGAAGGAGTTGTGAATGCTGTGCTTCTTGAAAAACAGAAAGCGCAATCTTAAATCCTATTTATGAATAAGAAAATTCTCTCAGTCTTACAGTCTATCGATGAGATTTCCAAGACTCAGGGAGGCGTCTATAATATCTCTTTTCAACAAGGAACCTTTCTAGCAATGCTCATTAAAGCGATTAAAGCTAAAAATGTTCTAGAGTTGGGTGTCTCTCACGGCTATTCCACTATTTTTCTTGCAAATGCACTAAGTGAAACCTCTGGAAAGGTAACTGCTATTGAGCATAGTAAAGAAAAAGTCATAATAGCTACAAAAAACCTAGCTAATGCTGGCCTCCAGGATTATGTCGATATAAAGCATGGTTCCTGCCTGGGCATTATCCCTCAGCTTGATCAGGAGTTTGATCTTGTTTTTTTGGATATCCACAAAGATCAATACCTCGATGCTCTCCATCTGTTCCTTCCAATGGTAAGAAAGCAAGGCATAATCATGGCTGATAACATCCTTACTCATAAGGATGGGACAAAGCTCTATGTTAATTACGTGAGAAATAATAAAGATCTGCAAAGCCTCCTAGTGCCTATTGGCAATGGTTTTGAGATGAGTTTGAAGATTTAATGTAATTTTTCTAACTTTTACACAATTTCTGCCAAAATACAGTTCACCACTTTTTAGTAAGAAAGACCGAAAGATTTAAATATGTCAAGATTTACCTCACCTATAGGATGAGAGGAAGAGAATCTTCGTACCATTCAAAAATAGGAGGTAAATCTTGAGCATGATCAAGAACCACACACTGGTGTTTAGGAATGTAAGGCAGAGCCTTACATGTTCCCCCTCTGTGATGGGTGGTTCTTGACATCCTAAAAACTCTCGTCTATAAGAATGACTAAAATAGATGTATTTACAGAAAGAGAAGATTTCGCTCAATTTGTAGCTCTGGCAACAACATATACGAAGGAGCCTACGCTTATTACATCAGTTGGCACTAATAGGGGCAGCACCACTGAATCACGAATTGAAGTAATTGTGACAGCAAATATTGGCCACCAAACAGAAGCACCCTTTGATGTTTCATATAATGAATGGTTTATTGGAGCAGAACCTGATGAGGCTGCTATTAACGTGCTCCACCCCATAAGTAAGATGTTTGGATCATACCTCTACAGCATAAAGTATCAGGCCAAGAAATTGCTTGTCACTGATAATGCAAGGGATTGGCATACTGATGAATTTTTGCAAGCACAGCGTTTACGATCACCAGCACCTGGTAGCATGGAAAGATCAGATGCTGAAGAGCTTTGCACATTCCTGCATATCCCTCAAAGAAATCTTGGATTTATAGGTGATGAAGAATCTGTCCCTAGCAGTTCATACTCAACATCAGATCTACAACATTTGATAACTCATAGAAAAGATCTTAAAATTCCACAAGGGGTTGCCCTCGCAGCAATTGTCTACATCCATGAAAAAAGAAATCCTCCACCAATAGATCCAGCATAACATTCTAAATTCAACTCAAAACATGAACAAATTAAAACATTTTAAATACTTCTTCTGAATCAAACAATAAATATGGAATATCAAGGCCTTACATTAGACAAATTTCAAGAAGATTCTATTAAATCGATAGAAAAGGGCAACAGTGTTGTAGTTTCTGCTCCAACTGGTTCTGGAAAAACATTGATAGCTGATTATCTTATTGAACAGAAACTCAAAGCAAAAAAAAGAGTTGTCTACACTGCTCCAATTAAAGCCCTCTCCAACCAAAAATACAAGGAATTTAAAAAATTGTTTGGCCGGAGCAATATTGGGCTAATGACTGGGGATGTAGTTGAAAATCCAGGAGCACCGGTCTTAATCATGACAACAGAGATCTACAGAAACATGTGTCTTGTTGATGATGAGGCGATGCAGGATGTCTATGCAGTTGTTTTTGATGAGATCCACTACATTAATGATATTGAGAGGGGCTATGTATGGGAAGAGTCAATTATCTTTTCAAAACCAAAAGTAAGATTTCTATGCTTATCTGCCACAATACCCAACGCTGCTGAGTTTGCAGACTGGATCCAGACAATAAAAAAACATCAAGTAGACACTATTGTTCATCACAAGCGTGCAGTTCCCTTGGAGCACAAATTCTTTGACGTTGATCTTGGGATAACAACACTTCCAGAGATTCGTGATATTAAAGATATTCCTCAATACAGCCGAGTCATGCGTAAAAGAAAGGGCAAGAGACCCAGAATTCCCATGCCTGACCATACAAGGCTTATTAGGGAGTTAGGAGATAATGTACCCTGCCTCTATTTTAGTTTTTCAAGGGATGACTGTGTAAAAAAAGCGCAAGCCCTGGCAAACAAAAATCCTTATGGAACCAATCAAAAGATAACAAAATACATTCGAGAAAAGCTTAGTGATATTCCTGCTGACGTAAACAAAATAAAAGCAACAAAAATTTTGAGAGAGACTCTACCAAAACACATAGGGTTTCATCATGCGGGTTTGCTCCCAATCCTCAAAGAGTTAGTTGAGGAACTTTTTGGAAAAGGATTGATCAATGTCCTCTATGCTACAGAGACATTTGCAGTGGGAATTAACATGCCTGCAAAAACAGTCTGCTTTGATTCGCTTAAAAAGTTTGACGGTGTCTCTCTGAGATTTCTTAACAGCAAAGAGTATTATCAAATGGCAGGAAGAGCAGGAAGAAGAGGGATTGACACAAAAGGCCTTGTTGTTACCATGATTTTTAGGCAGAGTTTCGAATATAACACCATTAAAAAAATCACTGACAAGGACATGGTTCCTATCCAATCACAATTTAGATTAAGTGTAAACACTGTCCTTAACCTCATTAAACTCCATGAAGAGTCAGAGATTGACATCATCTTGGAACAGAGTTTCCTTGCCTATCAACAAAAAAAGAAGAACAGGCAAACCACAATGAAGTCACGCTTTGGCAATATTAAAAAAATGCTTGAGGGTCATGGTTACGTAGAGGGCAATACCTTGACTGATAAGGGAGATTTCGCTGCAAAAATATACAGTGATGAACTTTTAACCACAGAGATCTTTGGAAATGAAAATGCAAGCACATTCTCAGAGTATGAAATTTTTTTAACACTTGCAGTTTTAGCATATGAACCAAGGGACAAGGACAAATTCTTTGAAAAACTTAAGAACCACACTATCATGGATTTGAAAGACAAGCTCAGAAAGATTCAAGCTACAAAAAAAGAAAAAAGGTTTAGATATCTCTTTGAGATGGCCTCAATGATAGACCCTTGTTTTAAAGGAGGGGATTTCTTTGATATTGTAGACATAACAACCCTGCTGGAAGGAGACATCCTAAGATTATTCGGCCAGATTCTTGATAGATTAAGACAGATTAGAAGGGCTTCAATGGACGATGATCTTGCCCAAAAACTAGATCACATTGCTGATAAAATAAGAGTTTTCTTGAGTGATGTTACGTTGTATTAAGCTTTAGTTTTTCTCTTTAGATCTCTTATAATCCCATCAAGGTCAACCTTCGGAAGAATATCCTTTGTCTCCACCTGTGCAGCCCACAGAGTATTTCTCTCAGTCGGCTCCAGAATAGCAGTTGGTAATCTAATAATAGTAATCCTCGGTACAATGTGAACCCATCGAGGATGTGCAATATCAACATATAACTCATTGTCAGGATCATGATTCCAATAATGATGTTGAGGATTTCTTACCATGCCAGATATGGGTTTTCCATCAATATAATGGTGAGAAAATGTCAAATGGTCTCCCCCGATCTGAGCTAACCCACATACCTCATGATTTACCCTCATCATAGCAGAACACCATCCTATCGGAAAACTCCCGTGATGTTCATTCATGTAAGCAACTGTTATCTCTAATTTTTCATAGTATGGCAGCTCCTTAGCCTCCTTCTCATCTAGGATTATCTCCCTTTGAGGGCTTATGATATTATGTTTGTAGGGCATTGTATTAAGCAGCGATATTTCCTCTAATTTTTTCAATTACTTTTTCCAAATCTGCCTCTCCAGCTAGTTCATCAATATCCCAACTTAATTGCAGCAAAGTGGCATCTTTGTTGGGAACAAGCATAAGACTTGGACACCTCATGATAACAATTGAGGGTATGCCCTCTCCAAATTGGTCTTGATTAGTATCAATGAATAATCTTCTTTGAGGGTCATAATTCCACGCATGCCAATTAGTTAGTTTTCTAGAACAATCTGGCCTATAAATATCATTTATTATCGGTATCATATCGTAAGTGTAATCTCCCGCTAATTCAACTAAACCTATGATTAATTTATTTGATCGAGTAGCAGCAGTGCATTGACAAGCAGGATAATCTATCAGCTCATTTTCCAATGTCGCTCGGATCTCTTTAAGTATCGAAAAGTAAGGCAAAGCCTCCATCTCTTTCTTGGATAAGAAAAGTTCAGAATATTCCCTGATCCCATGGTTGTTTCCCTTGTACATAGTTGATAAGAATATAATTTCATTTAAAAATCTTAGCAAAATAAAGCAAATGAAATAATTCTGCGATTATTTTTGTTACTTGAAACGCACTTTTGCTCCTGGGCACATAAGTGCCTTAATTTTTCTCCCCCGTACCGAGGTAAGGGGGAGAAAAATTAACCCTGCGAAGCAGGGCAGGAGCAAAACCCAATTAAGTAAGATGAAAATTAAGTGTGCATTGTCCACTGCAAAATTAACCATGCCGCAAGATATAAATATCCTAACAATTCAATATCAAAAATGATATCCAAAATCTACAAAACACTATTAAAAAGATATGACAAACAAGGCTGGTGGCCCATAACTCCTCCAGGCCATGTTGAACCTGTCTATGATAAAGGACCTCGAACTGCTAAACAAAAATTAGAAGTATGTTTCGGAGCAATCTTAACACAAAACACATCCTGGAAGAATGTTGAAAAAGCAATTGTGAATCTGAACAAGCATGACCTCATTGAGATAAATAAAATCCTAAGAATTCCTAAGTCTCAACTGGCTCAATATATCAAACCCTCTGGTTATTTTAATCAAAAGGCAATCAAGCTAAAATCCTTTTGCCAGTATATTAAAGATAACTATCAAAGCAGCCTAGAATTATTCTTTGAAAAAACAATTAAAACTTTAAGGCGAGAGTTATTATCCATCCATGGCATTGGTCCTGAGACAGCTGATTCGATTATACTCTACGCAGCAGCCAAACCCTCTTTTGTTGTTGATACATATACAAAGAGAATCCTTTCAAGGTATGGTTCGATCTCAAAAAAAGCGAGCTATGATGAAATCAAAGAGTTGTTTGAGTCCCAGTTTGGAAAAAACTCACAAGTATACAATGAGTATCATGCTTTGATTGTTAAATTGGCTAAAACCCACTGTCTTGCTAAATATCCAACTTGTAGTAGTTGTCCTTTGACAAAAGGGTGTAAGAAGGATTATTAGCAATAGGTCAACTTTGATGGGTTGCAAGTTGCTGCCGCTCAGTTGCTTCACCGATTTAACAGATCCTTTACAGGAGTTGTATCACTCTTGAATTTCTTCTCTCCCCCTACCTGGGTATGGGGAGAGAAGAAATTAGGCATTATATGTATGCGGCGAAAATCCCCGAATTACAAAAGCTATCAACCAGTCCTAATCATTAACTTTTTAAATCCTGATTTATTTATCTAACCATGGCGTTGGGCATTAGCATTGCATTTATTGTCATAGGTGCACTTATCGTTTTCTACTACTTTGTTTTCAAAAGAGATCCAGCTGTCCAAACTCCCCAAGGGAAAAACATTGTCAGCCCAACAAGTGGCAAGGTAATTGCAATCATATCATCAAATAATTTGGAGAGTATTGAGATCAAAAAAGGAATGATGGGAAAGATAAAAACAATAGCATCTGAGGTTGCCAAGGAATACACCATAGTGTCTATCATGATGACTCCTTTAGACGTTCACTTTCAATACGCCCCAATCTCTGGCACAATTATCTCAACAAAACACATTTCTGGAACTTTTGTCAATGCAGTCTCAACTCAGTCACTAGATATCCTTGAGAATGAAAACAACGAGATCCTAATTAAGGGATCAAATTATAAAATCAAGGTTATCCAGATAGCTGGATTTCTTGCAAGACGAATCAATTGCTATGTCTCTAAAAATCAAAAAGTAGATAAAGGAGAAAAGATAGGATTTATAGATCTAGGATCACAAGTGTCTTTGATCCTACCATCAAGCATTAAAATTACTGTGAAGAAAGGACAAAAAGTAATAGGTGGCCAAACCATAATTGCAAATGAAAAAAATCAATAGAGATGAGCTCTTCACAATGTTCTATTTTCTCAGGATTATTTTAGCAATTGTAGTTATGATAACATTGTTTAAGCCTTGGCGCATACTTACCCTACTTTTGTTTCTTGTGACGATTCTTGTTGGCTTTGCCGATTACGCCAGATTCAAGGTTACAAAACAATATTCTCAGGTTGATTCTATCCTAAGTAGTTTTGCAGACAAGCTTCTCATTGATCTCTCTGCAATTGCGCTCTATATCGAAGGGCTCTTGCCGGTCTGGGTGTTAGTGGTTTTCCTGACAAAGGATATCCTATTTATAGCAGGAGGGTTCTATACACTCTCAAAAAACCAATATGCAGTATTTCATCCAAGCACAGTAAGCAAGATAACGCTGTTCTTTCAAGTTGTTGCCATAATAATGATTATGTTTGACAAGCCAGATCAAATACTGCTCTTGACAGCTGTTTTTCTGACTCTAGGAACAATTATCTTTACCTATTTTAGGCCTGAAATCAAAATCCTGAAAAAAAAGGAGCAACTACCACAATTTACATTTAAGAATTTGATCAAGCCTGCAGATTATTTTACCATGGGAAATGTTCTGCTTGGTTTATTAAGCATAACCTTCGCCATACTTGGAAGGACAAGGATTGCTGCGAGTATCTTGGTGGTTGCTGTTATTACTGATTATTTTGACGGAAAGATTGCTCGTATGACAAAGACCAGCAGTGAATTTGGAAAGCAGCTTGACAGTCTGGCTGACACTGTGAGCTTTGGAGTTGCGCCAACAGTAATCGCTTTTACCTTAAACCAATCCCGATTAGCAATCATTGCATTCTCAATCTTTCTAATCTGTGGAGTATTGCGATTAGCAAAATACAACATTATGGAGTCACAGGGATACTACATTGGGATGCCTATCACGCTAAATGGCATAATCATTCCAGTGCTCTACTTTGTAGGGCTGCCTGCACTCTATCTGCCATATATCTACTTAATTCTTGGAATTCTTATGGTGGCTCCTGTCCAATTGAAGAAGAGGAGATAGACAGACAAACCTCTCCCATTTTCTCGTCCATAGAAAAATATTTTTTTAAGATTCTCGAATTATTAATCCTATAAAAAGAAAATTCTGGATAAACGATTCCCTATTAGTGATTTCTTTCGATTTCAAGAAAAATTCTCCCTTTTTTTCAGCCAAAGGCATATTAAAAATCATCACCTAGTATTCTTTGTGATCCAGATGGGAATTATTACAAAATCAATGAAATATGCTTTGATTGTTGGAAGCGCATTTTACATGGGCTATGGTTGTGGGATAAAATCTCCAAAAAGGCCTATTGAACCACTCTCAAAGAGAACATCCTATCTTGATTACACTGTTAGAGAGATAATTGACATTGGTAAAAACAAAATGAAGCAATCAATCGAGGATTCGCTCATGGATGAGGTGATTAATCATGGAAATGAATGAAATTAAACAATACTGCAAGGAAAAGGCAAGAAAAGTTGCAATTGTCGGCGCACTCTATATCACTTTGGTGAATCCGGGCATTGGATATTTCATCAGTAATTCTCCTAAAAAATGGGTGCAGGATGCATACCATCTTGTACATACAAAGAGAGATAACATTTCAGATTTTCTCTATGAAGGTCTGAAGTAAAGAATAGAAGGAAGAAAAAAGACATACATAGCGATAGCTATGGAGGTAATAAAATGGAAAATATGTTTTCGTTAATGAACGAACAGTCAAAAGATAGCGCCACAACATGGCGAAGCACAACAACATTAAGGCTCATCGGTCAAGTTGAAGAACAATTAGGAAGAGCATTAAGGGATGATTATGACGTGCAACAGAACCGAAATTATCCAGATGATCTTGCAAGCAGTTCAATTGCTGAGGGTAGAGAAAACCTTGTGGGAACAGCTCTTTCGATCTCCAGAGATCTAACACCTAGCTTTTTTGATAGGTTAAAGAGAGCAGTCACTAGTAATGGCAAAAAGGATTTGGAAACAAAAATAAAAAGAGCTCAAAGTGCTCTGCAGGATCTCAGTCGGACTAGTGCCCACTATAGAAATTTGATACCCAGACTTGAAGAAAAGCACTTTGCAGATCTGGAAAACTTCAAGCAGGAAGTACTCCAGGTAGAGGCTTACCACACACTTATTCCACTCATAGGTAAAGAACTAGAAAGGCTAAATAAACAATATGAGCAGTCAAACAGTAAAGAGACTCTACCAGGTTTCGAAAAATCGTGCAAAACAAAACAAAAGTTATACCCAATCAGACAAGATGCAATGATATCTGGTATCTATCATCTTGGAGCTATTCGATCCGGGCTTATAGCTTACGATGATATGCAGGTCTCTGAGAAAGAGGTTGAGGATGCAACAGCAGCCTACACTATCTCTATGGATACCCAGACACAGCTCAATATCTATTTGCAACATGCAAAAAAAGCATTTAATAATGGTTCATATAATGGTGAAGTTATAGAGGCTGTATCTCAATTAAGGAATTATGCTATGGGTATTGAAGAGGATCATACTGAGCGAGTCAAAATGATCAATGAGGAAAGAAAGGCTTATAGGCATCGGCTTAGTCAGATAAAAGCCATCAATCTAGTCCCTGTCTGTAACCAAAACGGGATTGACATGGAGCGCCTAGATGCAATCTACAATTCAACCATTCAACTCCTAGGCATGAATGGGAACAACCACCAACTGAGAAAATAATCACCATCCATAACATTTATATACCATAAGCACCAAATTTACTCCAAAAAGAGGTGCTTAATGGGAGTTATGGATAAGTTAATGTTCTGGAAGAAAGGTGATGACTTTGATTTTGATAAGGATTTAGGGGATGATTTAGGCCCAGGAGCTTCACCTCCCACTCCCAACCTCGGATCAGGACCTGATAATAAGGAATTGAACATACCAAGCCTTGAAGGCTCGGAATCAGGTCCGCCAGGTAGTTCTCCAAAAGATGATCTTGCGCTGCCAGGTTTAGAGTATTCTGATCCTGCAATGGCAAAGTTAGATAATCCAAAGATAGGACCACTTGAGCCTATGAGTAATAATCCAATGACTCAGGCAACAGCACCAGGCCCTTCTAATCCAGGACCACCAGTTTCTCCAGTTACAACAGCTCCATTACAATCTGCTGTATCTGAAGTTAGTGAAAAAAATATGGAAGTAATCTCTGCAAAGCTTGATATGCTAAAGGTTTCAATAGAGAGCTTAAATCAAAAGCTTGATAACCTCACACGTATAGCTTCTGATCATTCTGACACAGATCAATTTAAGAAGCATTGGTAATAATCAAAAATATATACACTCTATATTCTATTGGGACAATGACTATATAATCCTATTACTACATTTCCTGTATGAAATATAATCCCTTATTTGAAAAACCTAAAAATGTTCCTATACTCTGGCAAGTAGACCATAGAGTAATAGCCATTCCTGTAAAAGAAGTAGATCCTCCTAAACATGATTTTGTTAATCCCCTTGTTGAGCAGAGTTTTCGATTAGACAAATTCTATGAAAAAACACCAATTCTGGAGTATCTTCAACTTCCAGGAAAAAAAGAATATTTTCTCTAGTCCAAAAACCTTTTAAACCTGCTCATTACAATTATCATCATGAAAGAAGAGAACAAAAAAACCATAATTGTTTTTTTAACTCTGATTATTGTGGTTATACTTGACCAAATAACAAAAGTTTGGGCAGTTAATTCATTAAAAGAGACTGTGCCCCTAATCGGTAATATCCTTAAGTTTCAGCTTACTGTAAACACAGGAGCTGGCTTTGGATTCTTGCAAGGTTATAATCTCTTATTTATCTGGATCATGATCGTAATTATTGGAGGGATCCTCTTTTATTATGATAAAATTCCTGAAAAGTCATACCTCTGGTTCGCAACAGGATTAATCCTGGGAGGAGCAATTGGGAATCTTATCGACAGAATCCATCTAGGATATGTTATTGATTTTATTGATTTTATCTACTGGCCTGCATTTAATATTGCTGATAGTGCAATAACTATTGCTGCAGTTCTTGTTGGCATTTATATTATATTTGAGGACTCTTAATTATAATTATTCTTAGATCTATTTCTTCTTAGCCTTGCTCTTTCTACTAGATTTCTTTTTAGGTGCTGATGCTGATTTAGAAGCAACACTTCTCTCCTCATAGACTTCAACCTTTGGATCTTCAACAACGGGCGGTGCTACTTCTTCTCCCTCCTGCATTCTCCATTTTCTCTCTTCATAACTCTCAAGGCTCCCAACACAGACGAGGAATGCAAACAGATTGATGATAGACAGACCTATAAATGTCCAGAATCTGCCAATACCAAAGTAGAGCAGGATAACATAGACAAGTAGAGCTGCAAATAACAGCATACCAATCTGATATGTCCAAGGCCTGTCTCCAAGAATTCCAAGTAAAACAACTAGTCCTATAATTCCAAAAAATGCCATTAAAGCAAAATGGGTATAGAATCTATCTCCTGTTCTCTCGAAAACTCGATAAACAATGCCCAAAAAGTTCAAAAACAAGATGAGCAACAATATAATAAAACGTCTTTCCCCCATGTAAACTACTGAAAGGAAATTCATATTTAAAGATTTCTATTGTCAAGTAGTATCAATGGAAACTATATGATTTAGAACTCATCAACATCTGTCAATTTATCGAGCATCCCTTTTCTTTTAAGGAAATCTACCTGAGCAGGCCTGTATTTGATAATGATATCGCCTTTCCCATCCCCTCCTAATTCCCATGGCTGGACAAGAACAATATCCCCAGCTCTCACCCATAACCTTCTTTTGAGCTTTCCAGGAATCCTACAGATCCTTGTTTTGCCATCCAAACACCTTACTCGAGAACGAGAAGCACCCAATCTTTGATCAAGAATTCCAATACTTTGATTGCCTCTTGGCATCATAACTCTGCTAAGATCCTGTTGTATTGCATCTTGTTTTGCTTGTTCTTCTTTCTTTTTACTCATTAAAACTCTAAAAAGCGGAACGATTTATAAGAGTTGTGGTCAAAAAACAGGGTTCTGTTTCATGTCCAAACTCTTCTCATATCTAGAAAGTATATCAGTCATTCCATCGATGAAATCATCCCCTCCTACCAGAAGAGGGTGGGAATAGAGAACCTCCCTAGCGCCATGGTTGTATTTTTGGCATTCTAAATCCATGTCAAATCCTCTATAAGGTCTTCTTCTATGATCTACTGCTTTAGCATCACTGAATCTGCTAAACAAGGGTTCGGTTGAGATATCATGAACTGCTAATCCTGTATGAAAATAACCAGTCCATAGGCCTTCGTAGACACGTGTTCTTGCTAGAAAGTCCTGCTGATCAACTATAACTCTACTGCCAGGAAACCTCTCCTGGATATCCCATGATAACTCCTCTCTCCATGCTAATCCATCCTCTGGAGTCTCATGCTCAGGCAGCTTTTGTTCCAAAAAAATTACATTCTCCTTGCTTTCATTCTTAGGGCCTAACCTCTCCAAACCATCAATGGTAAGGATGTGGGTAATCTCTGTGAGAGTATCCTGTTTCAGACCAGCCACAAGTTCATTATTTTCATAGATTCCTATTATGGTTCCAAAACCACCTCTTCTAGCTGCATAATTCCTTGTACAATCCAATGGATCAAGTATGATAACCTTGCCGTTTCCATTGTAATGGGCACCGAATTCTTCCCCAAAAATATTGTAATCTGGCAGAATCCTGTTAAAGTAATCTCTCAGAAGAACCTCGGTCTCTATATCAGCAGCAGTTGCAATGTCTGTATTATCATACTTGCCATTGACTCCAATATTCCCTCTAGCAAGCACTTCCAGATGCTTTGCTTTTGCCAATCCACCTGCTTCCAATAGTATATTTCTATATTCCATATACAATTTTGAAAAGGATAGTGGCTTTAGGTGTGTCGATAGAGACTATATATTGAGGGGGAAATCTATATATTTTAACTAGGTAAAGAAAAAATACGAGCCTGCGAGGATTTGAACCCCGGTCTGCCGGTCCGAAGCCGGCCGTACTATTTGCCTTAGCAAATAAACCTTTGCTACCCAGGCTATACTACAGGCCCATGAGAAATTACTGTTTATTGATACTATTTAAACTTAATGAGAAATTTAGACATCCCTTCCAATAACAATCTCCACTGTAGAAACGCGAACTTCTTTTCCTTCCTTGTTCTGGAAAGCCTCTGAATCTATTTTGATATCATTCACCTTAACCTGACCCTCTAGAAATCGTTTACATGACACCTCAGCAACATCAACTGCTCTGGATATGTACTTACCTCGAGCTTTAACAATAACCTCAGAAGCGTTTTTGGTGGTGAACTGCATCACTACACCAGTTACATAGTTCATGAATGGTTTTCCACCAATGAAGATGGAATTGTCTGCCATGGCTTGGCCTCTAGGCTCTGTTCTTTCTTGTCACATAGCCTGCTATAATATTTCTATGCTTTTTACTTGGTATGTCTGCTAATTCTGTAACAACTTTTTTATTGTCTTCGAAGTTGTCCTTTACCTTATCCTTGTGGTCTCTGATTATTTTGTTTGTTATTCTCTTCAATAGCTGTGTTTTTATTCGTCCCATGACAATAATAGGTTATGTAAAGATGTATTTAAAGCTTTGGTAATAATTAATATTTTACCATATTGTAAAGAATTAATTAGGGTCAATATTAAAAACCCCAAGCTAATTGCTTACTTATGGATGAAAGGTTAATCACGGCTGATGGGGAAGGGTTTATGCCTTTGATAGATGAAGAAGAACCTGAGTTTCTAGATAGGGCAGATAGAACAAAAGAAACAGGGCAAGCATTTATCAGTGATTTTAAGGATCTGGACAGAAAAAAATATTTCGAGGGTGGAGTAGAATCTATTATCCTTTTCCACCCCTCATCAAAGAAAAACGTCTTTGACCACGTTGAAGATCAATGGTCTTTCAGGCCTGAACACATTCCTATTCTACAGTATCCCCATGGAGTCTGGATCAAACAGAAAAATGATAATCAGGAACTCCAGAGGGGAAGGATTGCTTTGGGCCACCTAGGAAGAACCACTTTAGATTTTCTCTACAAGAGTACTGAGATCCCCATCGCAGGAGTGATAGAAAGCATTTTTTTTGATGGAGAGTGTGATACAGTCTTTGCTCATGAACTAACTCACTGTGCAAGAGGCGTAATCTCAAATCAGGATACACATATCTATCCAAAGAGTGAATTTGAACATAGAAGAAACATCCTTGAAGAGACCATCGGTTATTATACCTCTCGGGAAAGGATGCGAAAACAAAAGGCAATCGGTGACCTTATGAAACAGGGCTATCTAGGTCTAAGCATGACTGATTCTAGAGTGACTATAAGGGCTGACAGCCCATACATAAACACACAGGAGATCATCAGTGGAGCAGTCACACCCTACCCATTAATGAAAAAGAAAGTTTTAGGTGCAGCGCTAGCGACAATTGGAGGTTCAGCACTAGCAGGTCAGGCCAAACTAGCAATTGGATTGACATTGGTCTTAGGCTTAGCACTCTATAAATCTAGACAGAGAAAAAGAAGGTTTATGACTGTTTGCGATGATTTTTTCAATATCCAGGACTATCTTATGACTTCGCTGCCAGAAAAGAATGCTCGAGCTATTTTAGGAAGATTAGCATTGCGTGAGGTTGATGAAATAAGCCAATGTATGGACAGGGGAATGAACATTAAACAGTATGCACACGGAAAATCAAAATTAGGCCACTTAAAATGGCAAATCATCCAGGAAAAATATATTGATTAATCACATCCTCTCTGGAGCCTTGATTCCTAACAAACCTAATCCATTCTCTAAGACTTGCTTCACAGCTAATATCAACACCAATCGTGCATCTCTAAATGTTTCATCCTCTTTTAAGATTGGTTTTGTATGATAGAATTCGTTAAATGATCTGGCTAAAGCCAACAAATAATGAGAAAGACTATGGACTTTTAATGAATTTGCTGACTCAGAAACTACTTTAGGAAAATCACCTATGAGCTTGATGATTCCAAGTTCATCTTCTTCCCCAAGAAAACTTAGATCTGCTTTGGTATTTACCTTTTTACCATACTTTCTAAGAATAGAACAAATCCTGGCATGTGCATATTGTACGTAAGGTCCTGTTTCACCTTCAAATTCAAGTGCTTTATCCCAATCAAATATTAATATCTTATTATTTTCTCTTGTAAGCATCCCAAATTTTAATGCCCCCCATGCTATATTGCTTGCGCTCTCTTCAATTTCTTTCTTACTCCATTCCTTATGCCTCTTCTTTACCTCTTCCAAACTCTTGGAAAAAAGCTTATCTCTTAAATCAGGAAAAATAACAACATTTCCTTCACGAGAACTCATTTTTCCCTCAGGGAGCATAACCAATTCGTAGATAAGATGCTTACTAGGAAGTTTTTTGTGAATGCCAAGTAATTCATACATTTTGTAAACCTGCATAAAGTGAAGTTCTTGTTCTTTACCGACCAGATTAATGCTTTGAGTAAGTTTAGGATACTCCTTAATCTTAAGCATAGCTAAACCTAAATCCTTTGAAGAATAAAGCGCCTGGCCTTCCTGTGTTACTAAAACCACAATTCCCAAAACCTCATCTTTAAAATCAATAATAATTGCGCCTTGGTCTACTTTAGCTATCTTTTTCTTTACTAAGTCATTCGATATCTTAACACCTAGCTCTTCAACTTCGCTTTCAAAGTACAATCTATCAAACTTAACTCCGAATTCCTTATAGAACTCCTCAAATTCATCTATGCAGTCTTGCCTAGTCTCTTTCCATTTCTTGACGATCTCCTCATCCCCTTCATAGAATTTTTTGGACATTTCTTTAATTTCGTTTTCATATTTTTTATTATCCTTTATTTTCTTATTTGCATCCATGTAGATTTTTCCATAAAAGTTCAACTTATCCTTATTTGGGGCTTTTTTATTTTTTAATCCCCACAAACATTTGATTACATGGGGTCCAACATCTCCTTGATAGTTTGATCTAATGATGTTCTTTCCAGAGAACTCCATAATTCTGCTTAATGCAGCCCCCAGACAAATATTTCTTATATGGCCAATATGGACTGCTTTGTAAGGATTAGCGTGAAAAAATTCAACCATGATGTTATCCTTTCCTTTTTTCTGAGAACCATACTTATCCTTCTCCTTTAACACAAGCTTAATAACATCCTGTAGGAAGGAACTCCTATCAACAAAGAAATTAAGATAGGGTCCAGATGCCTCGATTTTATCAATCCCTTTTGGTAGTTCAATCTTTTCCTTTAACTCGTTAGCAATCTCCACAGGGCTCTTTTTCAATGTTTTAGATAAAACAAAGCAAGGAAAAGCAAAGTCTCCCATGCTTTGGTCTGGAGGTACCTCTAGAGGGATCTCCTTGAGCTTTGTCTCTTTTTTCAGAAGCTTGACAATTATTTCTTTAAAGTCCATATTGTTCTAAGTAAAATGTTAGAATATAAATGTTTCTATGTTCCTTTTCCGATTAAGCCGAAAATACGCATGAAAATTCTCCGATAGGCATATTAATTCCTTTAACTCAATCACTAAAAACCGAAAAGTATATATAAAAGTATACTTTTTAGTATAAGTATGAGTGAGAGAATTGACAATTGGAAAAATAAGTATTCGCCCTACAAAGCACTATCTGCAAAATCATGCAGATGTAGAATGGGATTTAGTAATACTTACAATCCTCTCACCAAGCAAAGTCCAAAAAAACAAGCGCTATGGTAAAGATAGATTCACCTACATAAAATACATGAAGAAGCAGATTATCAAGATTCATGCAAAAACTGACAAACTAGAAAACATAATATGGGTCATTAATGCCTTTAAACTGAAAAAATGAAATGCCAACAATGCAAAAATAACATGAAAAAGGTCATATTTGATCTAGGATATGGAGTAGATGTTGAATCATTTCACTGCAAAAAATGTGGTTTTAATGTTACTCCTGATAAAAAAATGAAGAAAGCCTTAACTTCTTTAAGAGATCAAATGAAAAAAGAAATCAAGATAATTAAGATAGGTGATGGATTAGGTGTAAGATTCCCAAATGAGATAGTAAAATCATACAATATCAAGAAAGGTGGAGAAATTACCATCAAGCCAGTTTCTGACGGTATAAAATTGGATATTTAATTTAGTTCTTCTTCTATATCAACAACATCCCTACAAGCCCTCTTCAGCTCTTCACAACGGAC
Source organism: Candidatus Woesearchaeota archaeon (assembly GCA_030751555.1). The sequence goes on from JASMFX010000048.1 coordinate 27,472, forward strand.
TAAATCAGTAGGTTTAGCACCAACACCACATTGTTCAGAATAATCCTGGCAGGGAAAAGCACTGTAAGCTAAACCTACAGTAGGAGGTCCAAATGGGACAGTCATCTCCAAAGCAATACCTCCAGCTACTAAAAGAATCATCAAAAGAACCAAACCATCATGCTTCTTAGGCCTGTAAACCATGATATCTAGACATTATATGGGTTTAAAAACATTGTCACACATC
>JASMFX010000049.1 GCA_030751555.1 Candidatus Woesearchaeota archaeon
TGAACAGTCTCTTCACTAAGATTAATCTCAATTCTTTCTTTGACCGTAATATTAAAAATATCACCCACAGCAATATGTTTGGAATCATTGGCTGTGATAAAAGTAAAGAACACCCCAGTAAGATTTATCTCAGGGATAAAAGTAACAATGTCTTGATTAAAGACCATCTCCAATCCAATAACCTCTAACCCAGAGTAATTGAGCATAGCACTATCAGGGTCTTCAAAATAATTACTTAGATTGAGACTTATATTCTCATTTTTATAAACAAGGAGATCTGGTATTTTCTTACTTGCTAGAGGGGGGATCTCAGTCACATTGCGAGCCTTCTCTACCTTATAGGTTAAGAAATCCAATTCCAACCGAGCATTGTCTAGCTCTACAATCAATGCCAAATCTGAACTATTCTCCCGGGAGAAAACACAACTCTCAATACATTCCTTGTCAAATATTCTTACCTTCTCAATAAAATCAGCCTCAACACTTGCTGTAGAAGACTCATGCAATTCAATAAATGCATTTTCTAAACTCAGGTTATAATCAACATACTTAATCTGTGCACTAACAGTATTGTTATCTGAAGCATCATAGAGACCTTTGTAAAGATACAATAGTTCATTCCACTGCCCTGCACTGGCTGATAAATTCTGAAGATTACAACATTGTTCATCTCCCCTACAAAAAACCGTTGAGCTCCCATCCTGCTCAGCATACACCTCCCAAACAGTGCACAGCCTTGACTCATCAACAAGCCAATTAAACATCGTTTTTTCAACAGTGATATCTATTATGCCCTTCTCTGTCTCAATTCCATCATCATTATCATCGTAAATAGTTCCTTTTCGATAGTCCAGAGCCAAATCTATCTTCCTTGCATCCTTATCACTCTCATTTGCATAAACCTCTACATCCCCTGGCTGAGCAATAGCAATTCCATCATCAACTTCCTCTCTACTATCCAAAACCAATCTCCTTGTTCTATCAGCCTCTAGATAAACCTTTGCTGATCCCTCTCCTAATAATCTTCCTGAAAAACGTAAACTGCTCAACCCTTCCCCAAGATCCAGATAATACACACTAGAATTCTGAAATGTGAGATTGTAGTCTTTTGTATATGTAAACGTATCAAACACAACAAAGCCAGTTATCTGGCTATTAAAAAAAAGCAGAACTCCTGCAATCAGAATCACAAAACCAAGAACAAGATATAACCAAAAATACTTTTTGTTGAAGAGCCTTTTTTCTAGAGTAATCTCTCTAAATCTCTCTAATTTAGCCTCTTTTTCCTTCATATCTGCTAAATTTCTACTATTTTCCTTACATTGTAAGTATTCATTAATAAAAGTAACGAATAATTACTTACATTGTAAGTATTATCTAGCTAAAAAGCATGAGAAAAAACCATCAAATATCACTCCAAATATTCCAAATTAAGCCCATTTTGTGTAAAACTTAAATAATACCACCTCTTTCTAGCTTATGCATCCAATGAGCGAAGTGAACACCGTCTAAGCGAAAGCTGTGAAGAAGTGAGTAACTGCCGAGGATGCAATTCCTTTGATTACACCAGACCACAGGGATGCAAACCTTTAAATATTCATTACACACAAGTACAAAAAAATGGCAAATAGCAAAATTGATGATGTTGTATACAGTTATGCAACAGATCTAAGCCAACTGGAAGAGGAAAATCGAGTTCTGAAAGAAACAGTAGAAAATCTTAGAGAAGAAATTACTAAACTAAAACAAGCACCATTAATGGTCTGCGAACTAAAAGACATTATTGGCAAAAATGCGATTGTTAAGATTCCTAACGGAAGCTCATTTTTCGTTAATATCTCAGAAGACTGTGAAAAAATACTCCCAGGAGATACTGTTCTAGCAGAGCAAAAGAATCTTAATGTTATCAAGAAAATCCCAACCCACAAAACCTTTGATGTAGAGAAATTCGTAATTATTGATAAGCCCAATGTCAAGTGGGACATGGTAGGAGGCCTAAAGAGACAAGTCGAAGAGATTAAAGAAGTCATAGAGCTTCCATTAAAAAAGCCAAAACTCTTCAAGAAAGTGGGTATTGATCCTCCAAAAGGAATCCTCCTGCATGGACCTCCAGGAACTGGAAAAACACTGCTAGCTAAAGCAGTAGCATCATCTACTAAATCAACGTTTATTGAGATTGTAGGCTCTGAGTTAGTTCAAAAATTCATAGGTGAAGGAGCAAAATTAGTGAAAGAAGTCTTTGACCTAGCAAGAGAAAAAGCACCTTCAGTAGTCTTTATAGATGAGCTTGATGCTTTAGCCGCAACCAGAATAGACGTGGGAACCTCTGGAGAGAGAGAAGTCCAGAGAACATTCATGCAATTGTTGGCAGAAATAGATGGATTCAAAAGCCTAGATAATGTTAAAATCATAGGCTGTACTAACAGAAGAGACATCCTAGATCCTGCTATCCTTCGTCCTGGTAGATTAGACAGACACATCAAAGTGGATATTCCTGGCGATGAGGGAAGACAGGAAATACTAAGAATCCATACAAAGAAAATGAAATTAGATTCCAAATGCAATCTAAAAAAGATTGTCAGCGAAATGAAAGAATTTTCAGGAGCAGAAATTCATGCAGCATGTACTGAAGCAGGTTACTTTGCAATCCGTGAGAACAGAACTAAAGTCAAAAAGGATGATTTCACAAAAGCTGTCAAAAAAGTAAAGGAAGAGGAAAACCTTCTAGGCCAAGATTATCTGAAGATGTTTGGCTAAGCTCGAGCTGCCTGATTTTATTACGCAAGATTTAAATACTACTTCCAAGTTGAGCAATCATGGTTGATCCGAGAATAGTTAAGTTGGCAGAAATTCTGACCAATTATTCTATTGTTATTAAAAAGGGAAGCCTCATTGAAGTAAACGCTGCTGTAAATGCAGCTCCACTAGCCCTCGAAGTTATGAAGAACATTCTAAAAAAAGGCGCTTATCCTAAAATGAATGTGGGACTTCCTGGTCAGCACTATACTTATTTTAAATATGCAAGCGATGAGCAGCTTAAGCATTTTCCAGAATTAGCATTGTATGAGGCCAAAAAAGTTGATGGCTCTATTGGTATAGGAGCTCCTGTTAACACACGAGAGCTAACAAGTATTGATCCTGCTAAGCTATCCTTACGAAGAAAAGTTACAAGACCAATCACTGATGCGTTTTTAAAGAAAAATAACTGGGTTATTTTCCAATTTCCCACAAATGCAATGGCCCAAGATGCAGATATGTCTTTAGAAGAATTTGAAGATTTTGTCTATGGCTGCTGTAATGTAGATTGGAAAGCAATGGAAGAAAAGCAAACCAAATTAAAGAAATTAATGGATGACGCAGAAACAGTGCAGATCCTGGCTAAAGATACTGATCTCAAATTTAGTATTAAAGGGAGAACCTCAATAAAGTGCTGCGGAACACGCAACATGCCTGATGGAGAAGTGTTTATGGCTCCTGTAGAAGACACAACAGAAGGCCACATATCCTATACCTATCCCACTATCATGGGTGGTAGAGAGATTGATGGGATAAAACTATGGTTTGAAAAAGGAAAAGTCATCAAAGCCACTGCCACAAAAAACGAAAACTTTCTCCAAAAAATGCTAGATACAGACGCTGGCGCTAGGTATATAGGGGAGTTTGGTGTTGGAACGAATTATAATATCACAAAATTTGTTAAACAAATTCTTTTTGATGAGAAAATAGGAGGAACTATCCACCTTGCTTTGGGCATGGCCTATAAGGAAGGAGGAGGCAAAAACAACTCAGCCCTGCACTGGGACATGATTAAAGACTTGAGAAAAGGCGGAAAGATACTTTTTGATGGTAAGGTTATTCAGGAGAATGGAAAATTCACCTTTAAACTATAATAAGTTTCTTTGACGTTTTTGTCAATACCTTACACTTTCCATTAACCAAGTAAACATCATCCTCTATTCTGATACCATACTTCTTGCTGTATACTCCAGGCTCAACAGTAAACACCATGCCATCTTTCAAAACCTCCTTGGATAGAGGCCCAAGATTTGGTCCTTCATGAATCTCAACACCAATTCCATGTCCAAGACCATGAGTAAATTCCTTACCAAGCTCTTTTTCAGCAAAACTAAAAATATCTGAAGCTCTTACACCTGCTTTACAGAGCGTAATTGCCTTTGTTTGAACTCTTAATACTTTTTCATACAAAGCCATTTGCCTATTGGAACACCTACCAAGAAAAACAGTCCTTGTTATATCCGAACAATAGCCCTGATACTTAACCCCAAAATCAATTATACAAAATCCATTCAGTAGCTTACCACTCGTCGGATCATGATGGGGGAAACCAGCATGCATACCTGAAGCCACAATAGGTGGAAATGCCAATCCACAACCATGTTTTCGAGTCTCTGTTTCCAAATATAATGCAACATCCTTTTCAGATCTAAACCCTTTCAATTTTCGAATGCATCTTTGCAGAATAACATCAGTTATCCTGCAAGCCTTCTTTATTTTTTGCAATTCTTCCTTTGTTTTAACGCTCCGAATCATTTTTAAATCCTTTGCAAAGTCCTTAAACCTACTTTTATCAAACTCTTTTTTTATTCGGGAAAATTCCCTCAAAGAAAGCATATCTTTATTGATTCCAATCACTTTTGACTTGCCTAGCTTCTTACCAAACTGTTTTTTCCAGGATCTTTTTTTTAATTTGACAACCCCAACTCTAGAAACTAATCTCATCCGCTCATATTCAAAGCCAGGAACCGCCAGAAAAGGTTTTCCATAAGCAGGAACAGCTAAAAGCCCATGTTCTGCATCAACCCCGCTCAAATAAAAGGAGTTAGGATCTCTTTTTGACAGAGAAGTATTAATCAAAAGCAATAGATTAACCTTCTTATCTCTTAACTTATGCTGCAATTCAAATAGCATAGAACAAAAATTATTTAAACAGGTATTTAAACCTATCAGTTATGAAAAAAATAATACTCTCTAATGGACTAACGGTAATTCTATATCCAACTTCAACGCAATCTATTGCAATACAAGCAACTGTAAAAGTTGGTTCAAACCATGAATCCAATAAATTTCGTGGAATCTCTCATTTTGTTGAACATCTTTTGTTTGAGGGCACTAAAAAAAGATCAGGACAGCAAATAGCTGATACTATTGAAGGATCAGGAGGCTCTCTAGGAGCCTTCACAACCAATTCCCGTACTGCATACTACATGAAAGTAATCCAAAAACACTTTCCAAAAGCAATTGATGTCCTTCTTGACATGTTATCCAATCCCTTATTTGATCCTAAGGTTATCGAGAAAGAGCGTTCAATTATTCTGAGCGAAGTAAAGATGCGTCAAGATGAGCCACGTTCTTATCAATGGGAACTATTCCAAAAAACCCTCTTTAATAGCAACAATGCCAAGCACCCAATCATTGGCTATAAAAAAAATGTACAGTCCATTACTAGATCAGATCTCATCAATCACTTTAAGAAATATTACATCCCATCCAACATCATCCTCACAGCATCAGGTGCGATCTCAAAACAACACGAGAAGCTTCTCATAAAATGCTGTTCAAAACTCTCACAAGGTAAAAAACTACTGCCTCTAAAAGAAACCATTGAAAAACCTCTGGCGAAAAACAAGGAATTAACAAGAACAAGAGAAATGCAACACTCCTATCTTGTATTAGGATATCACACTGTTCCTCGAAACCATGAGGACAATTACATTATTGAGGTAATCCAAGCAATACTGGGTAGGCCACTCTCTGGTAGATTATTCAGGAAGATTCGCCAAGAAAAGGCCCTCTGCTATGACATTGGAGCACATAATGAAGATGAATCAACCTATGGCTTCTTTGCTCTCTACCTATCAACAAATAAAAAATCTCTAAATCAAGCCAAGAAATTGCTTTTGCAAGAAATAAATCATGTTGACAAGATAAACAAAACCGAATTCCAACAAGTTAAAAATTATATTGAAGGAGACTACCTTTTAACCTTAGAGGATAATGAACGCCGTGCAGATGAGCTGGGATTTTGTGAGTACATCGGAGACCTAAACTCAATCAACACATACGTAAGAAATATCAAAAAAGTAACAGTCAAGGATATAACTAGAGTAAAGAAAAAATATCTCAAAAAATATGCCCAAGCAATCCTTAAAGAAAAATAATAATACATTACTCTCCAAACGCTTCTTTAACAAGGTTCTCTTTTCCCTTTACAGCCTTTCTAGTCTCAGCAAGCAGCACATCAATCTCTTTTGCAACTGCTTGTTTTAGATCCATAGGATGCAACTTCTTAGCAACAAAATCTTTCTCTAGATCAACATAAGTCTTATAAGAAACATTCCCACCGAACTTCTCAGGCCGATCAATAGTGA
>JASMFX010000050.1 GCA_030751555.1 Candidatus Woesearchaeota archaeon
AACCTTCCTCAACCATCCCAACTGTTTGAGATCCTATCTTAACCAAAACAGAGGTCTCATCAGGAATGGTTCCAACATTAGTCATATAAATTACTCTTGCCATTTTTCCCTTTCTTCCTATCATTTTTGTCTCTTCATCATACCAGATCTTAGCGTAGATATGCCTATCCTCTAATGAAACATGTTTTCCAGAAAGATAATCAATAACCGCCATGAAATCCTTGCTCGTGAGATCACGATAGCAATAACTCTTCTTGATCATCTTAAAAATGTCATCAATATGGGTTTTATCAGATATTGCAATCCCATAAATCTGCTGAGCTAAAACATCAAGGCAGTTGCAAGGTATATGAAGCCTATCTATTTTCTTCTCAACACCAGACTTAAGCAAGACAGAGCACTCAACCAAATCATCTCGATCCATCACAATAAGTCTTCCTTTTGCAGTTGCATGGAGCTGATGACCAGCCCGACCAACCCTTTGAAGAGCCCTTGCAACTGACTTAGGACTACTCAACAGAATAACTAAATCAATAAATCCAATGTCGATTCCCAATTCGAGCGAAGTAGAACAGACCACGACCTTTAGCTTACCATCCCTCAGATTATTCTCGATTTGCAGTCTGTGTTCCTTAGACAAACTGCTATGATGAGCGCCAATATTCTCTGTGTATTTTTTTGGAAACTTTTCCTTCAAATGGTGAACCACACGTTCAGTTGCTGATCTTGTATTTGTAAAAATAAGCGTTGTTTTATGTTTCTGTATCATCTTATCTATAAGATCATAGAGTTTTTGATGTAATTCCTCATGGCTAACATTAATAAAATCAGAAACAGGGCTCACAACCTTCAAATCAAGATCCTTAATAAACTGGACATCTACAATAATACAATCACGCTTAGATCCCACAAGATACTGTGCAACCTCCTCTAAAGGTGCCACTGTAGCAGATAGGCCAATGCGAGCCATGTGGCCGGAGAGTTTTTGCAATCTCTCCATGCTAAGGCTGAGATAAACCCCTCGCTTATTTTCAGCTAAAGCATGCACCTCATCAATTATGCACCACTCAACTTTTTTCATATGATCCTTGAATTTAATGGTAGTTAGAAGAATTGCCAGAGACTCTGGTGTGGTTATTAAAATATGAGGAGGTTTCTTGCTCATCTTTGCCTTTTCATATTGAGTAGTATCGCCGGTTCTCACCCCAACCCTAATCCCTAACTCTTTGCCAGCAATCTCCTCCATTTCTTTCAAAGGCTCTACCAAATTTTTCGCAATATCATTGTTAAGCGCCTTCAAGGGAGAGATATAGACACAATAAATCCTATCCTCCAAAATCCCTTTTTCAGCAGAATCAATCAACTCATTAAGGATACTAAGAAACCCAGTCAAGGTCTTTGTAGCCCCAGTAGGAGCACTAACTAATATGTTATTTCTTGAGTGGATCTCCATAACACCATGAAGTTGAGGCAGTGAAAAAGACTTAAATCTACCAAAAAACCATTTTTTAACCAAAGGATGGAGAATATTCTCAATATCCTTGGCTTTGTTCGGTGTTTTTTTATTCGTAATCATCGAGAATATAAAGAAGGAGAAGCTTTAAATAGCTTTGGTGTGGTTGTCTTGTGGTGAAAAATAATATCCCTAAACAGGAAGCAATATTTCAATATCTTTAGGAGAATTTATGCGTTTCTTAAAATTAAGAATACTTACACTTTTGACTTCTTTATTTTTTTCATCCATTCTGATAAAGATACCTGGCTTAATCTCCTCTGCAACACATTTAGTGGGATTTCCGATGGAGATCTCTAAAAAATCTCCTTTATTGTCATAGTGCACATTCATTTTTCCTTTCATGTTAACTTTTGGGTGAGGTAAACTGTAATGATAAACCCCTCTCCATTTAAATACTTAACTATCACTAACAAATATTTTCCGGAAGGCTTCTGATGTTTAAGAAATTTGTAATAATAGCCAATTGATGGGTCATCCCACAGAGTAACTAGTTTGGTTGGATGTTTTAGTGTAGCTTCGATCTCATGGTGAAATTCACTAATTTCTGGATGTTGTTCAGCTATGTGCTGAAATTGAATCTTAGTCAATCTTATGAACCTTCGAGTTTTATCTGCAATATTAATAATTAGGGCCATACAAACTATGAGAGATCATAATTTAAATGCCCTTCCTAAAAAAATAGTGATTATTTTCGGTATTTTCGTAAGGATTACACAGACGCTCAAAATTATTCCCAAATTCTCCAAATTCGAACATTCATAGTTTAGAGTACAGATGAATTTATAAAGAATATTGAGTTGTTTATTCAAAACAAGAGTTTGGAGGAATAATTATGCCAGATCCTTTACCTGATGAAGAAGAGATGCCCTATGAAGAAGATGATGTTCTTATTACTAAAATTATAGATGCAAAAGGAAAAGATCCTTTTACAGTCCATGGCCTAGCTTTAAGTGAGACTGGTGATGATCCAAGTAGATATATAATTTATTCAGGACCAACCCTTTCTACTTTACCACTTACATCTCTGGATTGGGAAGTGATGTACGAAGCAAAATCAGGTGATAGATGCGTCCAAGTGTTTTATGAGGACAGAGAAGATGCAAAGTTTCTTGATAGAGATTTAGATGCTTTTCTCACTTATGCTCAGGATTATGCGCCTGGTGAAGAACCCAGAAGAATAAGAAGAGATATTGGCATACCTGAAACCAGACTAATTGAAGATGGAGAGTTTGACTCTGCAACTTTATTAGAATTAATAGGAGATATTTCAGAAAGTTCTTAGAATAAAGAAATTCGAATAACACAGACTCGCCATTTTTTATAAGCTCACCCTATCCCCTGCCTTTAGGCAGTGGTTTTACAGGCTCACTTTACTTGGCGAGTCTGTGGGATCTTAAATTCGGGCCTGTATCACTAAGCACTTCAAAACGAGTTTTGAACTCCTCAAGCAAAAATTGAGATAAAGCATGGGGTTTTAGGCACGAATTTCAGATAAATCTAGTTTCTAAAACAGATGATTTTATAAATAAGGTTGAATTTTCAATAATAATCTAATCTATATGGAGGCAATAAACATGGCAGGAGCACCAAACATTTCACCTTATATGCAACAGAAAATGGCAGAAAATAGTAGAAGATATCAGGCTCAACAACAACAATTAATAGATATGGGAGCAATGCGGCCAGCACGACCAGGAGAAAAAACCTTAAGAGGTGCTGCTGATGCATATTTATTAAACCTAGCAGCAGCTGGAGTATTACCTCATGATCTATCAGGCACTTTTCAGTGCTTTGCACAAGTAAGAGGATGGTCTTATCAGATAGGTGTTACCAAAAGAGGCGAAGATGGAAAGCCCATGCTTTATGGCCTTGCAGTACCAGCTGCCCCTGCTCCAGTGGCAGAGCCAGAACCGATAGTTAAAGAACCAACTATTGCTGAAATTCTTGCAGGGAACTTATCTGGTAGTTCATCATCAAGTTCATCAATGATGGGTCAGGACCTCAGGGTACCATTAGGAACCAGAAGAGAAGAAACAGACCCAAGATTACGCTCTGTTGAGTCTGAAGGTGAGATGTATATTGTTGATAGAGTTAGAATAAATATGGGGTATGATCCACTTGTAGTCTATGGCACAGGAGTAGATAGAGAGGGATTTAAAGCAGGTGCATTTTTAGTGTATTCAGGACCAACTCTTGATACTGGGGGACTTAGAAACGAACAATGGAGGGAAAAATTCTCTGCAGGATCCGGTGGAAACAGTATCCAGGTTCTAGAGGCTAGTTTTAGTGATAACGATTGGATTGAGAGTGATATACGTAGTTATGTAGCTGAACATGTCCCCTCGGAAGCACGTAGAGTACGTAGGAATATTAACAGAGCAGCTACTTTGAGAGTGGAATCTGGAGAATTTGACTCTAGAGCATTACTAGACTTAATAGGAAATGTTCCTCCAGCCTAATTAAGCAGCCCTATCCATCTGCTCAGGAGCTTCATAGCCAACATCCTTATCTTTTTGCTGAGGAGAAGCAAATTCGTGGATCTTAGTATCATACTTTGAACCCTCAGCCTTTTCCTCTTTTTTCTCCTTAACTTCCGAAGGCTTTTCATACATTTTATCTAAAATATTATTCAAAACATGGGTTCCGTGGCCTCCCATCTCTGGATGTGCTTGGATTCCATAAATTTCTCGATCCTTATGCTTAATAACCTCTGCTATTCGCTGTTTTCCCTTCTTTGTATCAACAGTACTCGATGCTAAAACCTCTAACTCCCCTGCATCAGTAACACCTTGAATATGATCTTTGTATACATCTAATTGCTTAGTATCATCATAGAGATCTCCTTCTTCATATTTGAATAAACTATCTTCTTTTTCAACCTCAATCTTCTTCGAACCTTTCTGCCTATTCCCAAGATGCTCAACCTTACCACCAAAAACCTCTGCTATGTATTGATGACCTCTGCAAACCCCTACAACAGTAGCATTTTTATTAACATTATCCATAATATATTTATGCGCCTTGGTCTCACTTCCACCACCACCAGAAAGCACAACAGCCTTATATTTATCAAAATACTCTGGCTTTTTACCTAGAACATCTTTTACATCAATAAAACTAACATTGGCCTTTCCCTTACCGTGTTTTTTAACACTACCAACAAGATTATCCATATATTTTCTTCCGTTTTTTACTATAAGAACATCGTTATTCTTTGGATCCATTAAGATAATCTGTAGAAAGAGGTTTATTTAAAGATTGTTATTCATCATTAGGTTATAGTCATCCATGCATTACAATTATCTTCCCGAGCAGTGGTATTATGGGCGAAAACTGTTCTTACACCTTTTTCTTCTCTAAAGAGTACTTTACAAGATGTATTCTTATAACCATTATTATTTATTCCATAACCTCCAACTCTAACTGAATCCATACGGGGAGTACTTAATCCTGCCGAAGGATGCAGTAATAAATCTAGATCGTCAATGCCCTGGAGTTTGTATCTCCCCCTATCGGAACAGATCTCCAATCCTGATTTTAGCCCCCATAAGGGAAAATCAGTATATGGCCCAACTCCTTTTTTGAATTCATAGATATCTCCATTATGAAAAACATAACTACTCTTTTCAGAATCTGAATCATGATAGAAGGATCCTGGATTAATAGCGCAATCACCCTCCAAACTAAGCAGCCTCATCTCTTCAACAAAATATGCTTCCATAACTTTATCAAGGTTAGCAAACGCATATTCGGGGCAGATAATGAGATCGTATTTTCCAGAATGAAAAGCTTTAAAAATTTCTTCCCTTATGAGGTGATAAGGAGATCCTGTAACACGAGTTGTTAAATTAATTAATCCAACACGTAGAGGCTCCTCTCTCTCAGGATGCATTAAATGCTCTAAATTAACATCAATGGTCCCTGGGGTAGACACTACATTAAATTCATCTTGGTCAAACAGTAGTCCAACTCTTTGAATACGATTCGAAACATTAAACCGTACAGATCTTTTTACCCCTCGCCACAGGTTTGCTAACATAAACAATGCAAATTCATACTCTTTTAAAAAATTAAGCCTTTTTTAACCTGCCAACAACAACCTCAGCTATCTTTTTCAGATTAACACAGTCTTCTTCATTATACTCTACAAGCAATTCCAAATAATGTTCATCTCCTGTAACTTTGTACATTTTCCAGAGCCGTAGAACATCTCCACCATACAAATCCTCAACTATCTTGTTCCGCTTAATCCCCAATCTACGCTCAACCTCCTTTAAACCACCTGTTAAACCAACCCTAGCGCAGCAATGACGAAGATCAACATGCAGCATAGGAGAAAAGAGGTTAGGATATCTTTTTTCCAAAAAAGGGACATCAAAAACAGTCCCATTAAACGTCACCAACATTTTGTATTGCCGAAGAACCAACTTAAGCTCTTCAATATTGAGATTTATATCCCTAATCATCAGCTTTGTATTAAAACCATCATACAAACCAACAACAGTGACATCGCAATACCTCCCAACTCCATCTGTCTCAATATCTAGATAGATTGCATCCTCCTTAAAATGTTCATATAATCTCCACTGCTCAGAAAACCTCAGATGAGCATTAAAATAATCAACATCCTCATCCAAAAGAGCCTTTTTTGCTCTTTTAATCTTTCTATCATAGTATGCTTTGCGTGAAGAAGAGATCCCTTTGATTTTATCAGCATCTAAAAAACCATCCCAATCATTTATCCCTTGATTCTTAATGTTCTCTTCTTTTTTCCTGCTTATCCCATCGAGAAACAAAAACGTTTTCTGAATCATACATTTTTCGATTAAATCGGATTTAAATATGCTATGAGGGATTGTCCAGTGGGTGTGGTTAACCTACTCCAAACCTTCCAACAATTTCTGCTGCTGCAAGATCTCATCAATCTTTAGCCTATTAACCTCTAATGTTAAGAACTTATCCTTAAAGAATTCCTTTGGAAAATCACTAAAAAAATCAAGTGAAGACACTTTCAAGTGAGCATCCCTTCCATCACCCTCATGAATATGAAATGCTATGATCCATTTCTTTATCGCATCAATATAATCCTTTGGCTTAAATCCATAATACCCTGCATTGCTGTAGACATGGCCAAAATCAAATAATATCCCTAGGTTCTTGCTCTTAATTTCAGAAAAAAGTTTAATAAACTCCTCAGATTGCGCCATAAGCATCTCACCGTGCTTATCATGCTGGGTCTCAAGCCCAATTGTGATATCATTATCCTCTGCCTTTGAGAGTATTTTTTTCAAAGATTCCATAAATATTGCATGCGCTTGATCATATGGCACAGGTTTGGTCACTGCCTCTAATTCATGCTGAGCCTTAAAATCCACAAGATAACCTGCATGGATTGTGTAGATAGGAGCCTCCACCTTCCTACAGAGTTCAACTGCATTCAAAGCCACCTTTAAGCTTTTATCAAGAATATCTTTATTAGTGGATGCGATATTGACCCACAACTGCTCTTTAAGCGGAGGGAAAAAAGTGTGGACAGTAAAGGTTAACTCATGCTCCTTTTGCATTTTAAACAATCTGCTAAGATCTGAAAAATAAAAATGCGCACTCCCTAACTCAATCTGCCTTATTCCAGCATCAACATATGTTTGCAGCACTTTATAGAAATCAGTTTCAAATGTTCCAGTCCTTCCCTTTAGACAAGCAGTTGATACATAGACCATAATCCTAGTGCATCTCACCGATATTTAAAGATTGTGGACTTTAAATACAGAACAATACAATACTCCCCAAGCTTTTTATTTGGCATGTTATTTGCCTCTTTTATGAGCTCATGGTTAAGAAGACGTTTGAAAAGCTTTCAAAGTGCAAGAAATAGGAGGCTTTTCACAGAAGAAGTATATGAAGAGATGTTGAAGTATTCATTTATCCCTTTTGATACAGCAAAAGCTCTTGATACGTTACTTGAAAAATTAGCAAATGATTGCTTAGAGAAACCAGTAATTGTTGTGCAAGGAGACCATGATAGGATATTGAAACCTTATTTCAAGGCTCCAAGGACTGACCAATTCAAATATGAGATCAGGATGTTTGGCAAACATTTTACTATTGCAGTGTTCGACAAGGAGAGTGTTATTGATGAGAACATGAAATTAAGAGTCAGAGTCAGAAATGGCTACAAATTATTATTTAACTGGGCCGTTGATATGAACCCTGATAGCTCTGAAGAAGATTTAGGCTATGAGATGGGCGATGGAAGAAGGTCAG
>JASMFX010000051.1 GCA_030751555.1 Candidatus Woesearchaeota archaeon
TAGTAGGCAGAGCATCAGATAAAATAATCAAGTGCTTTGTTACAGTTTCAGATGGAAACAGATCAATGCTTCTTTTAATCATCTTGACAAGATTTGTCTGCTGACCAGCTTTTACCTTAGTAAGTGCCTTCAGCAATGTCCAAAAATCCTGCATAGGCCTAATCTCCTCCTCAATCTCATCGCGAAAAACTAATAAGCCTACATGGTCTTTTTCCTGCAATGCTTTAAATGCCAAAGCAATCCCTGCTTTCTTTGCCATCTCAATTTTTTTCCCTTTCATACTGCCTGAAGCATCCATCCCATAAATAACATGGATCCCTCCCTTACTCTGCCGATCAGAAACCTGCAGATCTTTACCCATCAAAGATTCATGGCCTCTGCGTATTGCTGTAGTAATGGTCCTCTTGATCGCTATATCCTTATACCGATCTCCCTTTCGAAAGGCTCTTGTAGTATCTCTCTCCCCATAATGTGATTTTCTTTTATGGATTTTATTCCCTAAAAACCCCTTAGGCAGGAGATGATCTAATTCCTCAGTATAGAGAACAAGAGACGCTAACTCATATGCCTTATCCTGCAGTTCACCATCCTTTGAAAGAAACTTATCTTTTGTAAGATCCTTAAAACTGGATTGAAGTCTCTCCTTTAATTCTCTTCTAAATTCAGGAATAGTAATATTTCTCTTAATATAATCTGGCTCATAGCCAGAGACTAAACGTAATAAACTCTCTCCAAAAAGATTTTGAGCCATGCTATAATCCTTAACAATCTGCTCATACATAAGATCTGGATGAAAAGAAGAAAAACCTTGATTTATAGCCTGAGAGAGAAGCTTGCCCTTATTGACCTCTTTTTTATCGTGTTCAACAACACTGTGCATTAACTTCTCTTCAACATCCTGAAACTTTAAGCTTCCCCTAACCTCTGACGCAGTACTCCAATCCTTTGCCTTAACATCAGGGAACATCACTCGCTTCATTATCCTTAGCAGAACTGGAGGAGGAAGCAAAATCCTTAAACTCCTCTTTAACAAAATCAGAAGGATCTTTGAGATACTTAACACTCGGCTTAAGCATAATCCTATGGCTCAGAACTGAATTAACTGCACTCTCAACATCAGCAAAACTCACTATTTTACTTTTTCTAAGATATGCATTTGCCATTGCCCTCTCATATAATCCAATACTTGCCCTAACAGAGGGCAATTTTTGTAATTTATCAGATTCTCGTAGCCGTCTTACAAAATCAATAACAAGGTTTCCCAAGCTCTCTGGAAAAGTTACATCCACTTTTTTAGAGTTTTCTTCCACAATCTGCTTCTCTATTTTCAAAGTCTCTGGATAACTCATGTAAAGCACATCAAACCTGTCCATAAGCACATCTGACAATTTTTCAGTAGACGTATCCTCAGGATTCATAGTAGCAATAAAAATAAAATCAGCCTCAATATCAACATCATAACTTCCGATAGTTGCTTTTTTCTCCTCAAGCACCTGCAATAATGCATTTTGCAACTTTTCAGGGCACCTATTGAGCTCATCAAAAAACAAAACACCCTTATTTGCCTTAAAAATCTTACCTGGGGTGAAGGCCTGCATGCTCAATGGGCCAAATTTCAAGGCTTTCACAGGATCAATATCGCCAATCAAATCCTCTGCAGTAAGATCAGGAGATCCTTGCACCCTAACAAACCTCTCACTTCCCAGAATTTTTTTTGTTTTAGCCTTTTTGCTAAGACATTCTGGACAAAAGGGTTTCTTTGGATCGCAATGATAATTGCAATCATTAACAGTATCATCAGGCAATAGGCCTGCAACACCCCTAGCTAAGGTTGTTTTTCCCACTCCAGGAGGCCCTACAACCACAATGTTCCTATTTACGAGCAAAGC
>JASMFX010000052.1 GCA_030751555.1 Candidatus Woesearchaeota archaeon
ATTGCTAAAGAAGAGGATTTTGATGTGATTCATGCCCATGACTGGCTTACCTATCAGGCAGGCATAAATGCAAAAAAAGAGTCTGGGAAGCCGTTGGTTGTCCATGTCCATGCTACTGAGTTCGACAGAACTGGAGGACACGCAGTTAATGAGTATGTCTATAATCTTGAAAAAGAGGGCATGCAAAAAGCAGATTCTGTGATTACTGTTTCTGCATTTACCAAAGCAATGGTTGTTGAGCACTATGGAATAGATCCTAACAAGATAGAGGTTGTCCACAATGCAGTAGAGTTTACAGAAGTGCCTGAAGAATCCAGGATTAGGGAAGATGAGAAGGTTGTGCTGTTTTTGGGAAGGATTACTATCCAGAAAGGCCCTGACTGGTTTTTGTATGCTGCCAAGAGAGTATTAGAGCACATGGACAATGTGAAGTTTGTAGTGGCTGGTTCTGGCGATATGGAGCCGTTGATTATCCAAAAAGCCGCAGAGATGGGAATGGCTGATAAGGTGCTTTTTGCTGGCTTCTTGAGGGGGAAGGAGATAGACAGGGCATATAAAATGGCTGATCTCTATGTCATGCCCTCTGTTTCAGAGCCTTTTGGCATCACGCCATTAGAGTCAATGAGGAATGGAACTCCTGTCTTGATCTCAAAGCAATCTGGTGTGAGCGAAGTTATAACACACTGCTTAAAGGCTGATTTTTGGAATGTGGATGAGATGGCTGACAAGATGATAAGTACTTTAAAATTAGATGCATTACACCAGACATTATCGGAAAATGGAAGCCAAGAAGTAAGAAAATTCTCTTGGGATGATCCAGCAGCAAAATGCATGGATGTCTACAAAAAAGCATTGGGGGAGAGCCATGGTTAATGTTTGCTGCTATTTCCAGGTGCATCAACCTATTAGGATGAAGCAATTTTCAGTTTTTGATATTGGCAAGAGCAAGGGGTATTTTGATGATCATAAAAATCAAAAGGTCATGGAAAAGGTTGCAAGAAAGTGCTACATCCCAACAAATGATATCATCTACAAGATGATAAAGGAATCTAATGGTGAATTTAAGGTGGCCTACAGCCTCACAGGCACTGCTATTGACCAGTTTAAGGAATATTGTCCTCACGTGCTCGAGAGTTTTCAGAGATTACATGATACTGGCAATGTTGAATTCTTAAGTGAAACTTACTATCATAGCCTCAGTTTTCTCTATTCAAAAAAGGAATTCAAGGATCAGGTAAAAAAACATACTAAAGCAATGAAAGAGCTCTTTGGGACTAAGCCCAAGGTATTTAGAAACACAGAGCTTATTTTTAACAATGAATTGGGAAAATTTGTTGAGGGAATGGGGTATAAAGCAGTATTAGCTGAGGGTGCTTCACATATTCTTGATTGGAGAAGCCCAAATTTTGTCTACAAGCCTGGAGGGTGTGACAAGATTAAGCTATTGCTCAAGAACTACAAGCTCAGCGATGATATTGCATTTAGGTTTTCCAATAAAAGCTGGAAAGAGTATCCTCTGACTTCAGAAAAGTATGCCTCCTGGCTGGAGAATCTTGAGGGAGATGTAGTAAACCTCTTTATGGATTATGAAACCTTTGGAGAGCATCAATGGGCAGATACAGGAATCTTTAATTTTTTGAGGAATCTTCCTGGGAAGCTGCTCAAGAAAAAAATTGGATTTTCTCTGCCTTCCCAATTAGCTGAGCTAGAGGCAAAAGAGGGTTTGGATTTTCATGACTATGTTAGTTGGGCTGATATTGAAAGAGATCTTTCAGCTTGGCGAGGGAATAAGATCCAGGAGAGTGCCCTTTCCAGCATCTATGGCATGGAAGGAGCTGTGAGGAAGAGTAAGGATAAGCAGATTATAGATGATTGGAGAAAGCTGCAGACAAGCGACCATTTTTATTACATGTGCACAAAATGGTTTAATGATGGTGATGTGCATAAGTATTTTAACCCTTATGACAGCCCATATGATGGCTATATTGCTTTTATGAATGTAATGAATGACCTAAAGATGAGGTTAGACCAAAAAGGGCAGAGACAGCTGCTAAAACAGATGCCTTTGGTGAATGCTAGTAAAGTTTTTAAATAATAAGGTAATTTTTCCTAAAATGATACACCAATACAAGAATGTTGTTACAGATATAAGGGACGCTGATGTAGGAGATATTCTGCTCACTAGGATGCATTCTAAGCATCCAGGTCCCAGAGAAGTTCATG
>JASMFX010000053.1 GCA_030751555.1 Candidatus Woesearchaeota archaeon
CATTCATTTTTGCACCAGTGCTATTAACACCTTCGATTTCAACTGTTAAGTCAAAAGTATCCTCATCAACCCTAATAGGGACTTTATATTCAAGTGTGATTGTTTTCTTATCTCCCGGGTCATCTAAATCAAAATCATCAGGTTCATCATCAGGTTCTAGGTCATCACCATCATCAATATCCTCAATATCTGCTTGATCTACTTCAATATCAGTGATTTCAGGATCAGCAGAACCAGATGGGTAAACATTCTGTACTTTAATCTTTATCTCGATCTTATTACCTGGTTCGACATTATCGATGCTTCCACCGCCTGTTCCAATACCAGATTCTTTATCTCCGTCAACTTTGACATCGATATCAATTATCTTAAGAAAGCTAACAGCAGTTGCACTGGCTGTTTGCATAAATAAAAACAAACTAATAACCAAAATTCCGATCAAATAAAGCTTTTTCATACATATACCCCCTGATAATAGGTTATAAATCACTCTTTATTTATAAAGTTTTTGCTATTTGAGAATGGTAATTCCAATGTTTAAATGATCTCTATTTTATGCTAGAGAACCTTAATATATCGCTAATATCTTTATAAAGTAGTTAATATTCTTCTATTTATGCAAAATGCAGTTGCTGAGGAGTCTATTCAATCTGTTGATGAGCCAGTTATACTAGATATTAATCAAGGGCCTGATTATCCTGTAGTTTGGTGGCTTGCGTTGGTGATGTCTGCTTGCCTAGGCTCAGCCAAGGGATCATCAGATCGTTCTACCAAAAACACCTTCGAATTTCCTAATCTTTTCAAACATTCTCATTACTCAATTCGCATCGCCACGTTAGCTTGGGCAGTATCTGGGGTTTATTCAGCCGGGACCTACGGTTCCCACTATGGAGGACTAGGCGCAGTCATAGGGGGTGTTGTTGGAGCAATCTCTCCACCAGTAGGATACGCTGCAGGATATGTATTGGGTCAGGCAACAGCGGTAGGCCTTAACACTCTTTCGTATTGTATAGGCTATGCAAAAGGTTTTCGTAAGGGGAAAAAACAGATGGATGAAAAGCTTGCCTTTGTCCAAAAAGCAGCTCAAGATCTGGTAGACTCAGGAGATTTAGAAGCTGGGATAGAAAGTCTTGACGTAATGATTGATTTTTGTAAGAAACAAGAGCCCTTGACTACAGCAAAAATGCCAAAAGGAGTCTTAGTTCCAGACACGAATTATGTTGACATGCGCTATGGATCATTAGAGTCAATGCTCAACTGAGCTTTTCTTAATACGCCTTCCCAAAATATGCTACTTTAGAGGATTCGTTATTACAATGGACGCATTTTCCCTTCTTTTCCATGCTTGAGATGCATCTTGAGGTTGCCTGTGTTTTTTCTTTTATCTTTTCCTCGCATTCCTTTTTCACGCAGAAGGCTCCTCTGGCTAATTTCTTGTCTTCAATGGCTTTTTCAAACTCACTCCAGCTATCTACATCAACAATAGAGGATTCTAAGAACTCTTTTGCTTTTTTTAATAAGGAATTCTGGATATCTTCAAGCAGTTTAGGTATTGTTGAGGTTACTTTGTTCAGAGGAACTGTTAATTTATTGCCATTATCTCTTCTGACCAAAACAGCCTCATTATTTTGGAGGTCTCGTGGACCAAATTCCAAGCGGATAGGAATACCTTTCATCTCCCAATCATTGAATTTCCATCCTGGAGAGTATTCCTCTCTGTCATCAAGTAATGCATCAAATTGCTTAAGTTTAGCTTTTATCTCCCTTGCCTTTTTGAGCACATCCTTATCCTTTCCTTTCATGAAGATTGGTACAATAACAACTTTATGCTGGGCAACTCTTGGAGGCAAGACCAGGCCTTTATTGTCAGAATGTATCATTACTGCTGCTCCAATCATTCTGGTTGAGATTCCCCATGAGCTCTGCCAAGGGAGCGCTTCTTTTTCATTTTGGTCTAGGAATGAGATGTTAAAGCTTTTTGCAAAGCCTTGACCGAGATTGTGGGATGTTCCTAATTGCAGAGCCTTGCCCTCTGCTGTGAAAGTTTCAACTGTGTATGTTTTCAATGCTCCAGGGAATGTTTCTAATTCAGACTTAAGGCCTGTTAATGTAGGGACTGCCAAGAGATCCTCTGCTAATCGTTTATATTCCTCTGCTATCATCTTTGTCTCTTTTTCGCACTCTTCCTCTGTTGCATAGACACAATGACCCTCTTGCCAGAGAAATTCTCTTGATCTGAGGAATAATTTTACATCAGAAACCTCCCATCTTAACACATTGCACCACTGGATAATGCGGAGAGGTAGATCCCTCCATGATCGAATCCATTTGCTATATGCATCATACATTATGGTTTCAGAGGTAGGGCGGATAGCGAGTCTTTCAGCATCTTCTGATTTTCTCGAAACCCAGGCTAATTCTGGGGCAAATCCCTCAGCATGCTGTGCCTCTCTTTGAAAAAAAGATTCTGGAATAAGTAGGGGAAAATACGCATTTTCTACTTTTTTTTCTTTTAAGACAATATTAAAATAATCCATTATCCTCTGCCAGATAGCGTAGCCATTCGGCCGGATAATCATGAATCCCTTTACAGGGGAGAAATCAGCTAATTCGGCCTTCAAACAAACCTGTTGATACCACTCTGGCATATCTTCTTCTCTCTTTTCAGTTATGCCCTTGTCTCGTTCTTTGCTTGGCTTTGCAGCTGGAGCTGCTTCTGGTGAAGGTTCCTTCTCTGGAGTTTCCTCCTTGGGAGTTCCCTCTTTTGGAGCTTCATCTATTTTTTCTTCAGCTGGGGGATTTTCTTCAGTAGGTTGCTCTTCTTCAGCACCCTGTTTTTCTTCTTCAGTCATGCAAATTAAAGCAGTTTGGAGGTTTATATATTTTGTGGTAGATAAGCCTCTGTAGAAAATCTACTAAGGAGGGCTAAAAACATAAGTTTATTTTCTACTGCTAAGTAATATCAACAACCAAACATTTTTAAATGACGGAGTATTTTCTTTTTTCATGGGGGTTAAGACAGCGTACAATCTATTTGTATTGGTAGCTATTGTTTTAGGTATTGGAGCTATAACCTATTTTGTTTATGAAGAGCCGCAGGTCTACGAATCCTATATGCCGAGCCCAGCTATTACTGGAGGGGCAAGTTATGTGATTGATGGCTCTGACTATTGGGGAAAGCCTGTTCAAAGAAAATGGGTTAGCGGTTCTGCTGATAACTATAACCGTAGAAATAATTTTAATGGCTATTATGGTGGCTATGGTTATGGCTCTCCAGATTATTATGATAGGCCTGGTTATTTTATAAAATCCAATGTCTGCAGAGACTTTTACGATGATCCTCAGCATCCATTAAATGGAGAATGTAGGCAATTTACTGATTTTAATAATGAACATAGGGTTAAGAGATGCAATACTTTTTGTGACAGAGACTTTGATATCGATTTCCAAAAGTGTGACGATACATATGATGAGGGTTCAAGAGAGTATCACCATTGCATTGATTTCTACGAAGAGAAGTTTAGCAATTCTCAGGCTAGATGTGTTGCTGAGTGTCCTCTTTGAATAATGGCTTTTTTTGGATGAATTTGCCTTTTCCTGCCGCAATATTTTCTCGTAACCTTTGTTTCTGAACATATGTTCACCTAATTTTTCCTATCTCCCCTTACCCAG
>JASMFX010000054.1 GCA_030751555.1 Candidatus Woesearchaeota archaeon
CCCAGGTACGGGGAGAGAGGAAAAATTAGGTAAAAATATGTTCAGAAATAAAAGCTGTGAGAATATTGCGGCCCGAAAAGACAAACTCCTCAGAGTTGACTTAACCAACATCATACCTTAGAATTGCAGCAACCTTACCAATATCTTTAAGTTGGACACCCTCAGTAGTTTCAACAGAAATAATAATCATCTCAGTAGAATACTTCTCTGCCTCTTCTTCCAGTTTCTCAATAGTTTCATCATCAACAGATTCACTCACAAGGAGCTTATCAACAACTCCTTGAGATAATTTCTCTTCAACAGCCTTCTCTCCATACGTCACCTTACCAGGCTCTTTGTTCAACAGATCAAAGAATTGAGTCATGACCTTCTTCTCGGTAATAATCTCCTCCTTTGCCAAAATATCCTCGCTTTTGTCTAACAACTCCTTTAATCCGAAATCTCCAGTATATCCAATATCCTTAACCCCAATAACCTTCTTCTTTAAGTCTCCTGTAAGAAAACCCCCTTCAGCAAAATCATTTTTGGTAGGCCCTGGCCCTCCAATAATGATTCCTTTAAGATTCTTATTACCAAGAAACTGATCCTTAACGTGTGCTGCTATTTTTTTAAGATGATCCTTCGCAGCATCCTCTCGCTGTCGCATAAATCTTGCAGCGCTTTGACCACCAGCCTTGAATTTTCCAGGCACCTGTGAGTGAGTTTTTAGCAAAGGGATAATGGTTTTTCCCTTCAGAAAGGCAATATCTCCATCCCTTCGATCAAGCACAATAAGTCCGTAGACTTCCTTAACCTCTAACATATTTGCTAGGATCTCAGTAACGAAATTCTTATCACACCGATAGATCCTGGTTTTAATGGGAACTGCAGGCTCTATACTCCACACCTTGAAGTCTTGCTGACCTGCTCGTGCAGCAATATTGCCTGAAAACACAGCTAGCCCATTCTCAGGGGTTCTTTTGAATAGCCTAAGATGAGAAATCATCTTTTCTAGAGCATCAATAACATTCTTCCGTGTGGATGCTGATTTAATATTAGTAGCAGTTCCCTGCTCTTGAGAAAGCTGATTTATAACCTTGTTAAGATCATATCCCTGGCTAATGTAGACTGTGATAAACTCAGTATGTCTAGCCTTATGGCTATCTAATTCCTTAATAAATTTCTTCAAATCGTGTTGTTGTTTTGATGATAATTCCATAATATGTAGGGGAGATAGTTGATTTATAAACATGTCGATACCAAAAGAAAAATAGTAACATTTTTAAACAGTTCCCGTCTCCTATATCCTACGGAATATTAATCCCCTTAATGAAATTTATGAAGGGGCTATGGGGTAGCTTGGAATCATCCTTTCGGCTTTGGGAGCCGACGACCCCGGTTCAAATCCGGGTAGCCCCATATCTTAAGGGATGGTAAGAAGCGTATAAGAGTCTATTTGTTTTTAAAATGGCAGAGAAAGAAAAATATAATTCCATGAAAAGGTTTGGACCTAGATATGGAAGAATCAACAAGATCAGGGTTGCCAAGCTGGAATCCCAACAAAGAAAGAGTCATAAATGCCCTTACTGCAGTTATATTAAAGTTAAACGTGTGAATGCAGGGATATGGCATTGCAAAAAGTGTGATGAAACCTTTACAGGTAAAGCATACACACCTACAACCAAAATGAAAGAAGTTCTTAAAAAAAGCCAACTAGAGGGATAAAGAATGGTAAGATACAAATGTTTTCAATGTAGTAAAAAAGTCGCAGATGAGTATCTTAAGAAAAGAGTGCGATGCCCCTACTGCGGTTCAAAACTACTCTATAAACCACGATCCACAATAACAAAGGTAAAAGCAAGATGAACAAGACAGTGGAGATTACTAAAGACTCAGAGAGACTCTTCAAAGCAATAAAACAAGAATCCTTCTCTAAAAAAAGATCCTCAGTAAGCATAAGTAAGGAGAACAATAAGGTTGTAGCGGTTATCTCTGGATCAGACCCAACAGCTTATAAAGCAGCTAATAACTCCTTTAACAACGCACTAAAGATTTTTAACAAGGTAAAGGCAATCTAAAATGGCAGAAGAAACTGATGGAAAAATCCAAAAATTGCAATTATTGGAACAGAATGCTCAGCAGCTCTTAGCACAGAGACAACAGTTTCAAAACCAGCTTATCGAAGTTGAGTCTGCTTTAACAGAGATTAAAAAAACAAACTCTGCTTATAAGATCATAGGAAACATCATGGTTGCTGCTTCAAAAGATGATCTAACAAAGGATCTAAACGAAAAAAAGGAGATGATGGAGATAAGAGTCAAGACATTTGAAAAGCAGGAAAACGATATCAAGGTAAAAGCGAAAAATCTCCAGGAAGAAGTGTTAAAAGAAATGGAGAAGAAAAAATGATGGATCACGATGATAGTTTTGAAGGAATCCTTGGAAAGATAGAGGAACTTTTAGAAGATGAGCTTATCACAAAAAATGTCAAAGGCAAGCTTCATAATATCAAAGAACTTTTGGAAAAAGCCGACACAGTGGATTCTGTAACAGTAGAAAAAGCCTTGGATGAGGTTGAAGATGTTAACGAAGATCCTAATATTCCTTCTTTTATTCGTGAAGATATTCTGAATGTTACGAGTATGTTATCTGCTCTCAAGTAAAGTTTATAAAGGTTAATTCTTAATTCCATTAAACAAGGTGCTTTAAAATAGAAATTCCTAATAAAGTGGTGTATACTGTAGGCATTGTTCTACTTCTCCTAGCGATTAGTTTTGTAGTTATCGCGCCAGGTGGAAGCACACAAGGACATCCTCCCTCTCAGATAGATTTTTCCAGTGTTGGACTTTTTTTTTAGTGGTGGTAAAGTAGGCATTGGCGCAGCACCCTCAACTGATAATTTGGAAGTTACAGGTTCAATTAAGGCTGCAGGTGATATTAAGACAGACAGTTTAGTTAGAGCCTCTAATGTAGGTGGTTGTTACACTCGCTGGGGAGGCTCTGGATGCATTGCTGGTTTTGATGCTGTTCTAACTGGCAGGCCAGGAGGATTTGAAAAATTTGGTGTAAGCGATACTGGCTGGCACCAAGGCAATGTTGTCTGTGTTTCAAATAATGCACAAAAAATAACAGTTGCCATGGGAGGCCATCCCAATAATGAGTGGACTGGTTACTACAACAGATTTATGAGAAGTGATCAGACAGGCAATGCCATGTCAAGTGTAGATAATACATGCACCCTATGTTGCCGAGGTGGTTGCTACACAGCCTTTGGAATCGATTCATGCGCTTCTGGTTACACAAGAGCCTACAAAGGCCACCAAGGTGGTGTCGAAGCATTTCATTCAAATAATAGAAACACAGGAGACACGCTTTGCATTGATGATGATGCTCAAGCTTTCTACACCTGGAACCCTCCCTCCGCACAAGATCCAACCTATCACTATTGGACACGCCTCATGCGACACAAACCTCCTACAACTGTCGGCACACAAAATGGTATGGATTCAGTACAAACCAAATGCGCTGTTTGTTGTAGATAACAGTCCTTCTTTTATTCGTGAAGATATTCTAAATGTTACGAGCATGTTATCTGCTTTGAAGTAAGATTTATAAAGGTTAATCCTTAATTCTATTAAAAAGGTGTTTTAAGATAGAAATTCCTAATAAAGTGGTGTATACTGTAGGCATTGTTCTACTTCTCTTAGCGATTAGTTTTGTAGTTATCGCACCAGGAGGCACACAAGGACATTCTGCTTCTGAGATTGGATTTGTATCACCAGGAGTATTCGATTTTAATAAACTACTAAGTTTTGCTGATAAACCTCCAGGGACATTAATTGCATTACCAGAATGGTTATCAAGTGCACCTCCGTATGACCTCCTGTGGATTACAGGTGGAGCAGGTTATTATAATAAATTAAATCTTTGGCAAGGAGGTTTTGGTGCTGATAAAGACATTTATTATGAAGACGGCAACGTAGGCATCGGCACCCCAACCCCAGGAACAGAATTAGAAGTTGCAGGCACTATCAAAACTAACGCATTAACATTTGCTGCTGATCAAAGTACTATGTCAAAAGCTCCCAGAGTTATTGTTACCACTGATCCCCATAATGGTTGCCCCCCAGCAAGACCAGCAAATCAGGATCTGTTTACTCAAACCTTTACTTTGGACAGAGCAGCTACTATATTTGCTACAGGAGATATTATCAGGTATGCTGGAGGAAGACATGACATCCTCTTACTTCTTGATGGCATAGAAATAGACAGGACACTAACCTATACTTCTTCTGTCCAATGGGAAGATGCTCATCTAGTAGGTACTCCAACACCAGTAGGCGTTGGAACTCATACATTATCGCTTAGAGCACCTGATGCAGATATTTGGGGTTGTGAAGGTAGTTGGGGCGCAATTAAAACAATAATTTTTGAGTGACGAAAACCTCACTAATCCCCTACAAAATCTCAAACTTGTTTCCAAAAGGTCAGAGTATTAATCGTGAGGTTTTCGGGATTGAAAATCCACCCCAGAGATTTTCAATAATCACTTCTTCAATTTCAAAACCTGATGTTTTGTCAAGAAAGAATTAGGAATAAAAAGAATATCGCCTGACTTGGTTTTTATTTTAGTCTCTACAATACTAATATCAATAATTTGTCCCTGAACTTCATTAACTTTAATCTTATCTCCCTCCTTAACAAAGCCTTTTTTATGGAGAAAAAACCCAGCAAAAAGATTAGGAATAAAATCCTTTATGCTAAGGATTATCATAAGGAACACTAGTAAGACAAATCCTCCCAAGATAATATTAAAAGCAACTGTTTGGATACCTAAACGGTCCAACGCTGCAATAATAAAAACAAAATAGATCAGATACTTTGATACTCTACTGATAAGCGCACCAATCTTAAACTTCGCCCCAGTTGTTTTTTTGAGGATTTTATCAAGCTCAATCTCCTTGAAAACCCTGTCCAATATCTTTCCTACAATCCTTCCCAATACTAGACCAACTAGTAAAATAATAATAGAAATTGCCAATCTAGTAAAAATAGGGTCTAAAATCTTCTGCAGGTCTAGATATACATCAACTGGATTCGCCATAACCTCCTGTAGGGAACCCTAGGTATTTAAATTTTTGCCTAAAACACAGAGAGGAGGAGGGGGGAGGAATCACACAAAATAAAGCATACACTCCCACCAAAAAAGACAACCTAGGATGGGGTGGGCCCTCGATACAAGGTAGCATGTTGGGTGGCCGTAGCCCACTAAAACCGACCCTTAAAAAACCACCAAAGAAATCCTTTTAAAGGGCAACAATATTTGCAACTCAATGGAAAAAGTATCAATAAAAGACAAGATTACTGAGCTTGAGAAAGAGATCTCCTCAACAAAATACAATAAAGCTACTCAGCACCATATAGGATTAGTTAAAGCCAAAATTGCCCATCTTAAGGAAAAGCAGGAATCAAGATCTTCAGGAGGGAAAAAAGGAGAAGGATACTCTCTTAAAAAATCAGGCGATGCAACGGTTATCCTGCTAGGCTTTCCCTCAGTAGGAAAAAGCACGCTTCTCAACGCTCTAACAAACGCAAAGAGTCCAGTAGGTTCTTATGATTTTACAACCCTAACAGTGATTCCAGGAACACTACATTATAAACATGCAAAAATACAGATACTTGATGTTCCTGGCATTGTTTCTGGCGCAGCCTCAGGCAGGGGCAGGGGAAAAGAAGTCCTCGCAGTTATCAGAAATGCAGATCTGATTCTTATACTTATTGATGCTCTCCAGCCACAACAATCTAAAAAGATTTTGAAGGAAGTATTCGACACCAAGGTTAGAATTAATCAGGACAAGCCTGATGTAAGAATCACAAAGCAACCACGGGGTGGAATTAGGATTGGTAAAACAGTAAAATTAGACATCAAAGATGAAACCATAACAGGAATCCTCAGAGAGTTTAGTATCTCTAATGCAGACATATTAATAAGGGATAAAATTAATGAAGACCAGCTGATTGATGTGATTGAAGGGAACAGAAGCTACATTCCAAGCCTGACAGTTCTAAACAAAACAGATCTTCTTGATAAAAAGAGCTTGGATAAAGTTAAAAAAGATCTCAAACCTGATTTGATCATATCTGCACAAAAAAAAGTGAATATTAACAAACTCAAAGCAGGAATCTACAAAAAG
>JASMFX010000055.1 GCA_030751555.1 Candidatus Woesearchaeota archaeon
GTCAAGCATTACTGGCACTGGAATGTGAAGTATTTCTTCAAATACTCTCTTTAGTGCTTTTGGGCTGGATAGTGGACTAATCCAGTAGCCTTCCTCCTGTGTGAGGACTGGCCAATATATGCAAGTGATCTTTTTATTGATGGATTTTACTTGTTTTTCCAGGATTTTGAAAATTTTAACAGAATGCGCTGCAAGGAATAGATTACTTGGCCAGGTTATAAGTTTGAGTTTATCTAAATTTCCTTTTTCTGGGAATTCTTCGAAAAATGATATTTTCATTTTAGAGTGTGAGGAGATTTGCTGCCCAGCTCATGCTTTCATCTGTTGAATAGCACCAGGTTTGGTAGGGCTTTCCTGCTGGGTTATATACTTCTAAGAAGTTTTTATGCTTTTCTACTAAATTCCAGTAGGTTTGCTTGTGTCTAAGGTAGCGTTCCTTGTCTAGGGATTTGAGGAGTTTCACATATAAGGGGCCCATGTGCATCCAGATGGTTGTTGTTTCATACTCTGGGACCAACTTTTGGGCAAAGATGAAGTCTTGATTTACATAGTTGGAGGAGTATTTGAGTGGGAAGGGCTGGTCAAGTTTTTCCTCATGGATTGCGTTGAATGCTTTTTTCATGATATTCTTGTTTGTGATTACCTTATTGTAGAATGGAAACAGATTAGCATCCCCTGCGATGTGGGTTTGTCCTGAGAGGTCATCGAGGAAAAAAGAATCATTCCAGAAATTATCAAGGATGATTTTTTTATAGTTATATGGTTTGAATGGGTTATTGAGGTTGAGTTTTTGGAGCTGGGTTTGTAGGCGTGCTATCATACAATTGTCATAGCAGGATGATTTTCTTTGGGAATGGTCTTTCATTGAGGAGAAAGGGACTTTTTTGACTAAACCTGTGGTGGGGTCTACTACTCTTTTGAAGTATGAAGCGATCTGTGTGTTGAGGAATTCCTTGTATTGGTTGATGAGTGATTTGTCGTTTAGCAAGGTGAGGGAGTGGATGATGTACGCTAAGGAATCGACTGCGAATTTTGAGAAGTCGAATGGGATTCCTTTGGGGTTTATTGTTGTGGTTATTTTGTTGTGTTTTTGGAAGGTTGATAATGCGTAGTCTAGGGTTGATCTTACCTTGTCTTTTTCTCCTAGCTCTAGGAGGGATTCTGTGCACCAACCAAAATCTCTTGAATAGAATTCTACAAAATGACCAGCTGATACTTGGTAGTATTGCTTCTCTTTATTAAAAGAATCATCTACTACCTGTTTGCATATTTCTTCAGGGGAACCTTGGTATTGTGTAAATCCTTTTCTCTTTACTTTAAGGTGATGCTTGAAGATTCTCCATGCTTCTTTAAGGTGGATTGGTTTTATCATTGATCTTAAACGGACCCGCCGAGACTTTCGATTCCCTGATGGGATATTCGAACTCGGGACCTAATCCTTAGGAGGGATTCGCGACTAATGTGTCCTACTAAAGGTATCCAGACTGCGCCACGGGTCCGTGGGATTAGAAGATTTAAAAGTGTTTAAAAGTATTATGTTTTTAAAGTGTGAGGGATTCTTTTATGTTATGTACAAGATAAAGGAACAACCAGATGACTTTCTGGTTGAAGAGGAAGGTAATCTTGAGATGGATGATAGTGGCAAGTATCTTTACTTTTTGATGACTAAGAAGAATTATACCACGCTTAGGGCGTTGGAGGCTATTGGAGATGCTATCGGGATAGGTTTGAAACGATTTGGCTTTGCAGGGAGTAAGGATAAAAATGCAATAACCAAGCAGATGGTGAGTGTTAGAGGGTGTAGTAAAGAGAGGTTAGATAGTTTTACGTTGCAGGATATCTCTGTAGAATTTGCTGGATTTGGGAAGGAGCCTATAAGCTTAGGTGATTTAGAGGGAAATAGATTTGATATTATTGTTCGGAATATTACTCAAAAACCAAAGAAAGTGGATAAGATTAAGAATTATTTTGGGGAGCAGAGGTTTAGCAGGAATAATGCTGAGATTGGTAGGATGATTGTTAAGAGGGATTTCAAGAAAGCTGTGGAATTAGTTTTGGAGGGAAAAGGTGATTACGAGAGAAGGGTTACTGATTTTATAGGATTACATGAGACAGATTACGTTGGTGCTTTACGACAGATTCCCAAAAAAATTCTAACCATGTATGTGCATGCTTATCAGTCGGAGTTTTGGAATAAGATGGCTGGGGAAGTTGATGAGGGGGGTGTGCCGATTATAGGATTTGGAAGTGACGGGAAGGATGTGGATGAGGTTTTGAAGAAAGAGGGAATATCTACTCGGGATTTTATTTTTAGAGAGATACCTGAATTGAGTGCTGAAGGTGGTGAGCGTGATCTCTATGTTAAGATCAAGGATTTAGAGATTGGAGATCTTGAAGAGGATGAACTGAATAAGGGTATGAAGAAGTGTAAAGTATCATTTGTTTTAGGTAAAGGGAGTTATGCTACTGAGGTTATTAAGGTATTATTTGAGGACTGCTAAAATATCTTTGGTGACTTTTTCGATTGACTGTTTTCCATTAACTTTTGCCAGAACGCCTTTATTAGTAAAATGGGTTTTTAGTGGAGCTGTTTCTTTGTGGTATAATTTTAATCGTTCTTTTATGGGTTCTGCCTGATCATCTTCACGTTGAAAGAGAGGAGAAGAGTCACTGTCACATTTTTCTGGATCCTTTGGCTTTGGCATGGTGTAGAGGTTGTAGATATGGCCGCTTTTTGAGCAAGTTCTTCTATTGAGCATGCGCTTTGTGGCTTCTGTATCAGTTATGCTGAGTTCTATAACAAAGTCTGGAGGTGCGAAAGTGTCTAATGCTACTGCCTGCGGTTTTGTTCTTGGAAATCCATCAAGAATGAATCCGTTTTGGCAGTCTGGCTTTGCTAAGCGATCTTTTACTATTTGGATAACGACTTCATCAGACACTAA
>JASMFX010000056.1 GCA_030751555.1 Candidatus Woesearchaeota archaeon
GATCCTGACAGTGATACCTCTATAATTTCTCTCTGGACATTGAAGGAGGCTGTTGCAAAGAAGATATCTAAGAAAGAATATGCTATTATTGGTCAGCTCTATAATGCTGAACGAGGAATTGATATGCTTATCAGGACATTATTAGCTAATCCTCAGATCAAACTAGTTGTTGTTACTGGCAATGACTTATCAAAGTCTGGTCAGGTGCTTATTGATTTTTTCAAAAAAGGATTTGAAGAGGGGATTACAAAGTCAACTCAAAGGGAGTGCTGGAAAATTGTATCAGCATATGAGGGTTATATTGGTAAAGATATTCCTAAAGAGGATTTGGAATCTTTGAAGGAAAGCATACTCTGTACACGAATCGAAGATATCACTAAACTAGACA
Source organism: Candidatus Woesearchaeota archaeon (assembly GCA_030751555.1). The sequence continues at coordinate 389 of JASMFX010000056.1, forward strand.
AGACTATTTTGGATTTACCAAATGTTAAAAGAGTTGAAAAAGTCTATGAAAAGGTTGTGGATGATTTCAGTACCTATGTTACAAGTGAGAGGGGCTTTGTTTTTCATCATAAAACTGTTGTGGAGGCATGGTTGAGCTTGTTAGATAAGTTATTGAAGTATGGATCTGCTTATCAGGATTTGAATGAAAGTAACATCAATGAATTGCAGAATGTTACTATTGTTTTAACCAAAGAAAATCCAAATAAACTTTTTATCCCTGATGCTTTTCCTTATGGAAAAGATCATATCCTAGCATATACTAAAGAATTCACTACTCAGAATAAGAAAGAGGGGGTTGGTTACCGACTGAGGACTGCATTTGGTTTTGATCAACTGAAGCAGTGTGTACAAGATCTTGAAAAAAATGGAGAGGCTATGCTTGCTATCTGGGATCCTAGGCAGGATAAGGGATCTATTGGATCTCCTGCACTAAACCATATCTGGGTTGGTTTGCGCAATCAGCAGATTAAGATGACAGTGCATTATCGCACTTTAGATATGTTCTCTGGATTTCCCCAGGATGCGATGGCATTAATCTGTCTCCAAGAAGTGATAAGAAAAGATTTAATAAGGGGTTCTTCTAAAAAAAAGGTAGGTTTGGGTCCTTTAGTGATTCAAACGACAGTAGCATATATTGATCAGCAAGTCGAAGAGGCTTGTAAAGACATTATAGAGAAATATTATGCTGATTACATTGAAACAGAGCCATCAAAGCTCTATGATCCAAGAGGGAACTTTGTGATCTCTCTTGTGGACAAAAAGATACAATTGCAGTTTACCACTGCGACTGGTGAGCATTTAAAGACATTTACAGGCGTGCAGGCTTACCAGCTCAGGCGTCAGGTACTGAGAGAGGGTATTGTATCAAGTCCTGAGCATGGAGTATACTTTGGTCTGGAACTTATGAAGGCAGAGATGGCCTTGAAACAAAATAAACCCTATGTTCAAGACCAACCATTAAGATAGCTAGTTTGTATCAACGAAAAGCTTTTAATAGAGGGGATAATCATGACAGTCAGTTACGAAGCATCGAAGAAGAATAAAACATTGGACAGTTTCATGCCTGATGATTCAGAGGAAGAATAATGAAGGATTATCCCAAGCTAACAAGAACATTGTCACACATCAATCTTAGTCTTATAAATAATTCTGGAGTCCAACAATACATTGAAGAGTATATGTATGGCGGATTACTTTGCGGAATGTGATTTTCTAGTCTTCTTATTTTTCTTATAATATGTCTTTAAGCTCTTATAAGTATTTTTTAAGAATACTAATCATTTCAGTTTTAGTGTCTTCTACTGTTTTTGGAGGATTAGTGTCAAAGCGAATAACTTTTGTGCCTTTGGGGTTCATAAGATCCTCTATGTAGCTGCTTTCATACAATTCCTCTGTTTTTTTGAGGAACTCAAGTTTTTCAAATATAGCATCATCTTTTTTTTGTCTTGACTTTAATCTCTTTATAGCAACTTCTGCCTTTACTGTTGTGATTACAAGAATTTCAGGAGCATGATCTAATCCAAATTTGTTTCCTTCCAGATTTAAGATAAATTCCTTTGTTAGTCCATCCATCAAGGATTGATATACCAGGGAGGCAATTACGCATCGCTCTTGAATCACTATTTTTCCTTGTTCAAGTGCTGGCAGGATCGCTTTTTCACATTGTTCTTTTCTATCATCAGCTATTGCCCTGGCAATTTGCTCAGGGGTGTAGGAAGTATTACTTTTAATCATCTCAAAGCGGATTTTTTTCCCAAATTTGCTAAATGTGGGTTCAGTAGCAATAA
>JASMFX010000057.1 GCA_030751555.1 Candidatus Woesearchaeota archaeon
ATACCACAAAGAAGATTCTTACAATGGAATATATTGAGGGAGAGTCTCTTAGTCAGATTATCAAATCCAAAAAATCAAAGAAAAATAAGAAGATTGTTGATACTTTTTGCAATGCAGTTATGAAGATGCTCTATGTTGATGGATTTTTCCATGCAGATCTTCATCCTGGCAATATTTTTGTATTAAAGGGAAACAAGTTAGCTTTTCTTGATTTTGGGATTGTTGGTAGTATCAATGAAAATATGCGGAGGAGAATAGTTGATATGCTTGTAGCTATGGTTCTCAAAGATATTGAGAGGATCTCTTACCTTATGACCAAGATTGGTGAGCGAACCGATAAAACCAATATTGAACAGTATGAGCGGGAAGTTGAAAACATTATTATTACATGGCATGGCACTTCTCTTAAACAGATTAAGATTAGCCAGATGCTTCACCTTCTGTTTAATGCATCTATTGATAATCATATTATTTTACCTCAGTTTTTGGTTTTATATGGCAAGGCATTTGTTACACTTGAGGCTACTGGACAGCTTTTATACCCTGAGTTTAATGCTGTGGAGTATGTTGAACCATATGTGAAAAAAGTATTGAAGCAACGCTATAGTCCTAAGAATGTGTTTAAAGAGTTTATAGATAAAACAAGAAGATCTGCTGAATTAATTCAGGAGATACCTGATGATGCTAGGGTGATCATGGATAAACTGAAGTCTGGTACGTTTAAGATCGATATTGAGGACACACAGATAAAGCAATTAGGTCTTGATGTGGATACCTCATCTAATAGACTTGCGTTTGGTTTTGTTGCAGCTGCTTTTATTATCTCAAGTGCCCTGATTTTTGGGACAAATCTTGGCCCAAAGTATTTGGGATATCCTATTATTAGCATGTTTCTTTTTTTAGTAGGTATCGTGTTTTTGATACTTTTATTTAGTTCAATTTTAAGAGAGGAGCGGAGGTGAACCGATGGGTAGAATAACAAAAAATGCAAGACGATTGGTTAAGAGGGGTGCTCGGTTAGTTGCTGGAAGAAAACCAAGCAAGGCGAGTGTTCGTGCGGCAAATAAACTAGTAAAAGGCGGTGTCAGAGTAAGTGTTAGGCTTGTTAAGGCTGCTGCTAAGAGTGGAAAACCTATAGCACGAGCAATGGCTAAAAGAGGGGTTAGGGCAGGTATAAAGGTAGCAGGTTCTGTTGCTAGAAGAACTGCAAAGAGAGCAGAACCTTTAGCTAGAAAAGCAGTACGCATGGGCTTGACGATTGGAGTAAGGGTAGCGAAAAGAGTTGCGAAAGAAGCAGCTAAGAAGGCAAGGCCAGTAGCTAGAAATGCTGCAAAAAGAGGTATTAAGGTAGCAAAACGAGTTGCAAAGAAGGCTATCAAGCGTGGAGGTCCTGTGGCACGGAGAGGAGCCAAAATAGGGATTCGTGTTGCAAAGCAGGCAGCTAGAACTGCAAAACCTGTAGCAAGATTAGCTCTTAGGAGTGGTGCAAGAGCTGCTAGAGATTTATCTAAGGCAGGAAAACCATTTCTTCGTACGTTAAAGGCTAAGAAAAAACCAAAAGTAAGAAGAAAGCGTGTTGTGAAAAGGAGAAGGAAATAGCAATCAATTGATTGCATTCCTTCTCATGATGGTTTTAGAAGTGAATGTAATGTTATTATGATATTTAAGCAGCTAAATTATCCACTATATCTCCAGATTTGTACTTCTGCTCCCACTGCTTTCTGACCATAATATCGGTGATTGTTAGTTTTCCTTCTTGGACACTTTGGTGCTCTTTATTGCGCAGTCCTGTTAAGGAAGCTTCCATAACATCTTCCAGAGCTCGGCCTCCAGTGTTTTCTCCATATGCTATTCTGGCCATCACTCTTAGAGCAGGTTCTTGGAATTCTAGATTTATACCGTACCGTTTAAACAGTAAGGTATAGTCCTTTACCAGAGAGTCTTCTGGATTAGTTAACATACCATACAAAGCTTCCTCTCCTAGTCTGTTAAGGTAGCAGATGTTTTTTAGTCTACCCGCTAGCTCTCGTTTAATTCCATATTTTATCAGATCCTGTTTGGTTATGTTGTATTCATTTCCTCCTTGTTCTCCTTGATTAAAACCAACTGCATCATCTTTTGGTTTTCTGAGCTCTTCAAACGCACCTGCACAGATAAACATAATACTTGAGGTATCAATCTGACCGTATTTTGTATCTATAGAGCTGCCTCCTAATACTCTGAGAAGTTCATTCTGTACACTTTCATCTGTGTGGCCATTTGAATTAGGATCTATCCTAATTTTATCGATTTCATCAAGAAAAACTACTCCTTTTTCAGCTTTTTCTATTGATCCTGCTTTTTCTATTAAGCCTTCTAGGATTTCAGAGACAGAGCCGCCTACATATCCAGTCTCTGTTTTGTTTTCCATAGAGGTTTCATAAAAAGGTCTCTCCATTATGTCTGCACAGATTTCAGCTGCATAGGATTTTCCAGAACCAGAAGGGCCGATGAGTAAAATATTGGTATTTACCTTCGACTTTCCCTCGCTGTTAATAATATGATAGTGATCACAGATCTTTTCAGATAACGTAGCTGTTGTCGCCTGTTGCCCTTTGAGATATTTATCAATGATATCTTGTACTGATTTTGGAGATGAGTAATCAATACTGGATGTGTCAATCTCACGCTTTCTTTTTCTCTCTTCGGATTTCTTTTTCTTTGTAAATCCAGTAACATTTTCTTTTGGAGTGTATTGTAGTTCCCATACCTTAACATTATTTTTTTTGTATTTTTTGACTGATAAATCTGCTGCCTCTCCTAATTCAGGATCTTTACGAGGGTCTGCTTCTTTTGATGTATAGAATGCTAATTTTCCTGGTGTCATACCTAGTTTACCATACATTTTGCTCATGCTATCAACAAAACTTGTAAGAGCATCTCTTCTAACGGATTTTGTAGGACTTTCTCCAAGTGGTTTAGATGCCCAGGGTAGTTTATACTCTCTACTAGCAGACTTGTCTTCATCTAGGTTAACTGCTATTTCATAATCAGTTCCATTCCATGAATGGGTTTCTCTGACAGTAGTTCTCACACCACTAAAATCAACTCCGAAGGCCTGTTTGGTTGTTCTTTCTCTTCCAAGACGGTTTCGCAATTTGCCAGTGCCTATTCTCCATAATTTGCTCAGCAGGCCTTCATCTTCTGCTTTTTTAGTTGCTCGGACATAGGCTCCGATGGCTCCTTCACTTACCATGATGTTTTGTTCAGTGATGATATCAATATGATCCTCTAATGTTTTTTTATTAGAATGGACTGTCTTAAGTGTAAGTTGAGACTTTGGTGAAACATGGATAAAGTAGGGATCTTCGAGATAGTTAGCTTCATCGCTAGCAAAATCCATTATTTTTGGTTTGAATCCTTTTGTTGGTTTCATTTTTTTATCCTTGCTGATTTAATCCTTCTTGGAATCGTTGTTTTGGTGTTATCTTTTTCTTAAAAATTTTTTATTGGCCACAAATCAATGCTACCTACAAGTTTTTTATTGCGTTGCCATGGAAACGCATCGGCATAGGAATTATCCTATTTTTCATACTTTATCGTATTGCTAAGCGAGTAAAAAGAAAGTTTAGGCAGAAACGTTTTGAAAAGCAACAAATAGAATTTAAGCTTAAAGCCCAAAAGGAAAACTTACAAAGCCTAGTTAAAACGAAGTTTAAGAATCTTAATGCTGAGCAAACAAAAAAGAAAAAGAATCAACTCAAATATCAAATAAAGGATGTTCCAGCACATCTACAAGAAGAATTTAAAGAGGAAATTGATAGGATAACTAAGAGAGCAGATCAACTCATAAAGAAACGTGCAGCT
>JASMFX010000058.1 GCA_030751555.1 Candidatus Woesearchaeota archaeon
ACAGTCCTTCTGACATTATGAAAACGGTAAAGAGTTGGAGTGCAAGACTGATCTTCAAGAAGTATCCCTACATCAAAGAGGAATTATGGGGAGGAGAATTCTGGAGTGATGGAGGACATATTGACACCGTTAGCGAGAAGGAGGGGGTTAGAGCAAATAAAGAACTATGTAAAGGATCAAGGCAGAGATTCAGCACAACTGAAGCTTGCAAGCTTTAACTAGATACCCCGCCCCTTGGGGCGGCTGGGAGCTTCATTTTTGAAGTAACGAAATTCTTCCGAAAAATCGTAGTACGGAAATATAAAGCATAACGATCCCCCTACATATATGAAACTTAAGTATGTAAACAATACAAAGGAAACATTTATAAATAAGTTATACAGTCTAATTTATACTATGATCGAGCTTGAAACAAATGTTAAACAATGGGGAAACAGCATTGGAATAGTGATCCCTAAAGGTAAAGCAAAGCAAGCCCACATTAAGCCAAATGATAAGGTGAGAATAATGATCACAAGAAAAAAGGATAGCTTAAAAGTTAAAGATATCTTCGGAACAGTAAAGTTAAAGCAAAATACTCAAGACTTGATGAAAGAAATTGATAAGGAGTTTGAGTAAAATGCCATATTTTTTTGATACTTACGCATTATTTGAGATAATTAATAAAAACGAAAACTACAGTAAATATTTTGAAGAGGAAATTATCACCTCAAACCTAAATTTAGCTGAATTATTTTATGGTTTTTTAAAAGAAAATAAATCAGGTTTAATAGACGAATGGAAGGACAAAGTAAAATTACTCATCGATAAGATAGAGTTAGTGGTTATTATTGATTCAGTAAAATTCAAACATAAGCACAAGAATAAAAGTTTTTCATTTATCGATTGCCTAGGATACAACATAGCAAAAAGCTTAAACATTCCTTTTTTAACAGGAGATAAAGAATTCAAAGGGTTGGATAATGTCGAATTTGTGGGATCAACTTGAGGTTTTGACTAAGGCTAAAGTGGTTACTGCTTAATACCTCCCACCCAGATAGACATCCTTTATCTTTTTATCCTTTAGAATCTTTTTATCACCTGTAAGAGCAATCTTTCCATCCTCTAGTAAATATGTTCTATCAGCTATCTCAATTGCTTTCTTTGCATTCTGTTCAACAATCAACATTGCAATGCCATCATCCCTTAAACGAGAGATAGTAGCAAAAACCTCTTTTTGCAACTTTGGACTTAACCCCAAAGAGGGCTCATCCAAAAGAAGCAAAGCAGGATTCTGCATCAATGCTCTTCCCAAAGCGAGCATTTGTTGCTGCCCCCCACTTAGTCCATAGGCAAGCTTATCTGCCCTCTCTTTTAATATAGGAAATTTTTCATAAACCATCGCTAGATTTTTATCCATAACCTCTTGATCGGTTATCAATGGCGCACCAATCTCTAGGTTTTCCTTAACAGTAAGATTCCCAAAATTAATTCTTCCCTGGTTGACATAGCTCACCCCTAACTCCATAAGCTCATGCGTCTTCAATCCAGTGATATCCTTTTCCTTAAAGACAATCCTCCCTCCAGTCACAGTTGCGATATTAAATATTGATTTAATAACAGTAGACTTTCCTGCTCCATTTGGACCTATCAAAGCAACTATCTCTCCAGGATCTACTTTTAGATTTATTCCTTTCAAAACCTCAAGTTCATCATACCCAGCGTGCAATTTCTCAATCTCTAGCATCAGACCAACACCAACTCTTTATCCTTAATCAACACCATCTTAATAGGAATACTTGGCTTTCTTGACGAGTCCAAATCAACTATTCCTGACAATCCCTTAAACTCTCCCAACTCCGTAATAGCACCAGGAATCTCACCACCATCCTTAACAGCATTCCAAACCAGATGAACAACATCATAACCCATTCCAGCCTCAGGATTAGCGTCCTTGCCCTCAAACAACTCTTCAAACCGTGAATTCTCCTCAGTCCCCTTAATCATGAATTCATGGGCAGCTGCATAAACTCCATCCAGATCTTCAATGGTTTTAAACAAATTTGTGGAAACAGGAGTATCAGAAAACACAATCAAGCCATCGTACTGATCCTTTATCTGCTTAACAACCCTATCAGGTCTCAAATCAAAGACATAGATTGCTTGAGGTTCCTTATCAGCCAACTTAAAGATCTGAGTTTTCTGGTCAGGATCATCTGGGGTGTAGAATTCCTCGCCAACGATCTCCAATCCATCTCCCTCGAATTTTTCCCTTGCAATATTCATCAAGGCATGTCCAGCTTCAATATTAGAAGAGAGCAGACCAATCTCAGTTATCCCCTGATCCTTAAAAAAAATCACTCGCAATCGAGGTGAGATCCTCTGTTGTCTGAAAATACTGGTAGACGTTGTCGTATTCCCTAAAGTCTGCGTAGGTCAGTGAAGTAACTACAGGAATATCCTCCTCCACTGCAAGAGGGATGGCAGTTGCAGATGCTCCTGACATTGTTGTAAAAATCAAATCAGGTCTTTGGAGAGCAACTTTCCGGTAAGCATTAATCCCTTCCTTTGGCTGATTCATATTATCCTCAATGACTAATCTCAAATTTCCCCCTTCACTATTGATCTCTGCAACAGCCTTTTCAGCACCCATTGCTACATGAGTCCCATGGATTGCTGCAGGTCCTGTTAGTGTTACCAATAGTCCAATAGTAAACGTATCATTTTTTTCAACTTCTTCCCCACAAGCTAATAAAATAACTAAACTCATTAACAATATTCCAAGTAGTTTCTTCATCTTCATTCCCCCAGATAGGCATCTAGTACTTTTTTGTTTTTCTGTATCACTTTAGGTTTTCCTTGAGCAATGACCCTCCCTTCATCTAAAACATAGACATCATCAGCAAGATCCATGACAAAGTTCATATCGTGCTCTATAAGGAGAATAGTTTCTCCCTTCTTTTTTAATGTTCGCAAGATCGCCTTAATCTCCTTTCGCAATCTTGGATTCACACCAGCTACTGGTTCATCAAGCATCAACAAGCTGTGCGGCTTCGCCAATGCAACAGCCAAATCCAAAAGTTTTCTCTGGCCATAGCTCAAATCAGTCGCATAGGTATTCAAAGGTTTATCAAGATTAACAAGTCTCAAGGCTTCCTTAATCTTAGCTTCATCTATATCTGGCTTTGAAATGGCATTTTTCAAAAGACATTCATCATCAACACTGATCGCAATCGCTAAATGGTCTTTTATGGTTAAATTCTTGAAAAGCCTTACTTCTTGAAATGTTCTCGCTACACCTGTCCTTGCAATGCTAAAATCAGCTAACTCACTGATATCTTTTCCCTCAAATTCTATCTTTCCTCCATCTTTTTTGATAATATTTGAGATAACATGAAATAACGTACTCTTGCCTGAACCATTAGGCCCTATAATCGCAGTGATGCTCCCTTTTTTTATGTCAAGGCTTGCTTTTTGCAATGCATGGATCCCTCCAAAATTCTTTGACACTGCCTTAATACCTAATGTCATTCTAAATCAACCCTCCCAAAAATTCCTCTTGGTCTATACATAAGCAAACCCAGCAACACCACAGCATACAACATCTGTCGTAGTGGGCCAAGGATAGAGCTACTAATGGATAAAAAACGCAGCAACTCAGGAAGCAGGATAAGAATAATCGTGCCAACTATGCTCCCTTTAAAGCTTGCCACTCCTCCAATAATGACGATGCTAAGGATCAGAATAATCTCCATAATATAAAAGGTGCCAGGATCAATATAGGAGATATAATGCGCAAATAAACTTCCGGCAAGACCTGCAAAAAACGCACTTACAGTCATTGCCTTAGCCTTGAGATTAAAAGTGTTTTTCCCCAAAACCCTCAAGCCTAACTCATCATCCCTTGTTGCCTCTAATAATCTTCCAAACGGAGAACTTACAATCCTCCACATGATATACAAACATATCGCCGCTATAATCAGGACAAAGATAAAATACATAAGATTGCCTTTAATCACCAAACCAAAAATATTTGGCTTTGCAATACCTGGTAATCCTAATGGCCCTCTTGTTAGCCATCTCCAATTTAACATGAGCGAGGTAAATACAAACGAGAAGCCAAGTGTGGCGAGCACAAGGTAGTCTCCTTTTAATTCTCGTGTTAGATAGACAAGAAGATATCCAAAAACTGCAGCGATCACACCTGCACAAATAAAAGCAACTACAAAAGGCACACCAGCTTTTGTTAGTAATGCAGATGTGTAGGCTCCTAACCCAAAAAAAGCAACATGGCCAAGATTCAACAACCCAGCATACCCTAGCGCAACGTTATAGCTCACAGCAAAAATTGAATAAATGCTCATGAGGATAAGGATGTGAAGAATATAGTTCTCAATCATTGCTTAACCCCCTTACTTAGTCCAAAAAGACCTGTGGGTTTGAAAACGAGAAATATCAAGAGCACCAAAAAAGCTATGGCATCTTTATATCCAGAAGGCAAAAACCAGATTCCATAGTTTTCAATCAGCCCTAACAGATAGCTTCCTACAACTGCTCCAGGAACGCTTGTAATCCCTCCTACAACAGCCCCTGTAAATCCTCTAATAATAAGCATGGTCCCCATATCTGGGAAGATGTTTTGTTCAAGTCCAATAAGTATCCCACCTATGCCTGCTAAGACAGAACCCAAGAAAAAGCTCCAATCCGCAACTCTTATTTGATTAATCCCTACAACACTTGCCAATTCTTTATTATCAGCTACTGCCCGCATATTCCTTCCGAGTTTTGTTTTTTTCATAAATACATACAATGCAACAAAAATAACAATACTTACTCCAATAATGATAATCTGCAGCGGCGTGATAGCTGCTCCATAAAAATTCAAACCTTTACTCACAGTTATCAATCCTATTGATTTCACAGTTGCACCAAAGATGAGTTGGATAGAATTCGCAACCAGAATCAGCAGAGCAATGCTTGCTATGAGTAAAACAACATTTGACGCTTTTTTGTTCTGCAAAGGTAGGTAGACAAATCTGAAAAGACCAACCCCAAAGATTCCTGTGAATATGAGTGTAAGAAAAGCAGAGGCAAAAAAGGGCCAACCTAGCAAGGAAAAAAGAGTGAAGAGAATATATCCTCCAACAGCAACTGTTGCTCCATGCGCAAGGTGCATAAACCTATTGGTTGAATAGATAAGTGAAAAACCTGAGGCAACTAATGCATAGATACTTCCTGCTATTAGTCCATTTATGGTGAATTGTAACAATGCTGCCATATTAAAATTAAAAAAAAGAAATTAATAAGGTTTGCGCTTATTCAACAAGCACAAAGGCCCCATCAGAAACCACATACACTTCGTAGTTACCTGAAACCTCTCCCTTATCATCAAAGACAATGTTTCCAGATGCTCCATCAAACTGAACATTGTAAAGATTATCTTTAATCTCAACAGGTGTGGTAGCTCCTAGTTTCACTGCCCAAACAATGGATGTAAGTGCATCATAACCTTGAGCTGCAAAAGGTCCAGGACCCTCACCAAACTCTGCATTGTGTTTTGCAATAAAGTCTGAGGTTCCAGAGCTGACCGAGCTTACAATTAAGCCTTCAGCTGCAAGTCCTGCATTTTCAGTAGTGTATGGTGCTTTCAGTCCTTCTGATCCATACAAAGCAACCTCTAACCCTAATTCTTGGATTTGCTTCAGAGCTGCTACAAAGCTATCTGGGCTATTACCTGCAATAAAGATTGCATCTGCACCAGATCCTTTTATTTTAGTCAACTGAGCTCTCAGATCAACAGATTTTCTTTCATAGGTTTCAGAAGCCACTACTTCTCCACCAAGATCTGTAAAAGCCTTTGAGATAACATTGCTGATACCTACTCCATAATCCTCATTGCTGTATAAAATAGAGAGTTTTCTAAAGTCTGCATCATAGATCAAATTTGCTGCAAAAACACCTTGCAAAGCATCGCTTGGTATTGTTCTAAAGATAAAATCTCCAGCTTCACTAATATCTGGGCTTGTTGAAGCAGGACTCACCATTACAACCTGATTTTCTTCAGCAACAGGTGCAGCCGCTAGTGTAGCTCCACTACAAAGCTCTCCCAAAATCGCATCCACTCCATCTAAGCTAATAAGCTTGTTAATCGCACTTACTGCTTCCTTTCCCTCACATTTAGAATCTTCTACTTTTAATACTACATTTACATCAGAATCTTTTACTGCCATTTGTAAACCCTTCATTACTCCTTCACCATAGCTTGCTACATCTCCTGATAACGGAAGCATAACTCCTATGGTAACTTCCTGAGTGCTTGGAGCACTAGGTGCCTCTGTACAGCCAAGTAATATACTAAGCATTAACATTAATCCTACTATAATTTTTATCTTCATTGTTTCCACCCTCCAAATATTATTTAAACCCCTAAGGGTCTTTTAGTATTTAAATGTTTAGTCTATTATTCCTTTTTCTCTTATTTTGTTTTCGTACCACTGTAGTGTATACTCTACGGTGTGATGCACCCAGATTCTCCCTGCTTTAATGTAATCTCTGAACTGATGCGTAGTACCTCTCCTATCTGATTCTGGATCTCCTTTTCCAAGCTCTTTATTTAACAAAATATATCTCATCAATTGATACATTCCCATGACAAGCATTAATTGATCAGTATTCTCCTCACTCTTGGTTACCACTGGAATTCCCCACTCATTTGATAGTGTTACATCCTCAGGACTAATGTCTAATTCTTGTGAATAATCGCAAAGTACCATGGGGGTTCTGGCAAAATGCGCATGATGGCAAAGATGCATTGTTTGAACCTCTGGCTGTTCTCCTTCTCTTGTAGGAAAATAGATCTGGCTAAGAATACCTTGGTATTCATTGTCTCGGAGCATTTCCATAGCTTGGACAAGGTTGGTTGAAATTTCATAGCTTAACCTAAAATGATCCAAGAAAGGTGAAAGTTCCTTCTCAACCTGCTCTTTAAGCAAATCTTCACCAATCAATAATGTCTCAACTTGTTTTGCACTCATTTGTTTCCACCCTTATTTATTCTAACATAGTGGTAAACACTCAGATATATTAAATTAAGTCATAAATAATTACAATAAATGAAAATATTTATAAAGAAATACGCATTTATAGCAATAATATGAAGAAATATGGCCTAGATTTGCTAGATCGAAAGATCCTCTTCCAACTAGACCTGGATAGCAGGCAATCCTACAAGGCATTGGGAAAAAAACTCAGTGTTGCAAAGGAAACCATTGCCTTCCGAATTAAGCGCCTTAAAAAAACCGGCTACATCAAAGGATTCCTTACCGCAATCCATGTCTCTAATCTCAATAGATACTACTACAAACTCTTCTACAAATTCCACAAAACAACTCCAGCTATTGATAAGCAAATTGTCAACTTTATCAAGGAATATCAAGGAATTGCCTACTTTGCAAGCCTAGAGGGCAGATACGACATAACCTTCCTCGTGCTCTCTAAGACAATGACTGACCTCTATAATTTTCTCCTTCCTTTTAGGGAAAAGTTTGGTGACTATATTTTAGAACAAGAAATCCTAACCATGCCAGAAGGCCATAGGTTTAATTTTCGTTTTTTCCACGATGAAGATGTCTTTCATCAAGATCGATTCCAAGAACAGATGCAGGAAGCCAAAATCGACAAGACTGATTATCTAATCGTAAAGACTCTAGCAGAAAATGCACGCATATCTCTAATAGATTTAGCAAAAATAACAAAACGAGAAACCAATGTTGTTAAGTATAGATTAAAAAAACTGAAGAGCCAGGATATTTTAGGAACACATGTCTTAGATATTAACTTTGAAAAGTTTGGTTTGCAGCATATCCAGGTGTGTTTTACCCTAAAAAACCATGGAGTAGTTGCTAAACTTCTCAGCTTTGCCTCCCAGATGAACCAAAGCACATTCGCAACTGTTACCTTAGGAAAATATGATCTTGCTTTGGAATTTGTTGTGGAGGGATCAAAAGAGTTACGCCTTATACTAAACAAAATAAAACAAAAATTCTCCCAGGACATCATTGACCATGATGTTTTTATCCTGGAAGAGCATTTGGTTAATTGGTTTCCATATGAGATGGAGAAAAAGAGCTAAACACCATTAACTCACCCTACATTCAACATATTCATGCACACTACAAGGCTTAACTGCAATCTCTACTCCCTCAGGAGCAATAGCATAGTTCCACAGCTCTGAATTGACAAGATAGTAAATACCCTCTACTTTAGTTATTTTTATTTTCTCGATGTCTCCTACCTGCATTAATGCCTCGCCATCTGTTATGATAAGCAACTTATTTTCCTTAACTATAAATCTCTGAATAGTTCCTCTGCCGAACTCAATATCAAATCCACATCCATCCTGATATTCTACCAATATACCCCCCACAAAATCGGATTTCAAAAACTGCTTTACTACTTTAGTATCTTTCTCCATGGGTATCACCAAATACCATGAATCAATAGAGTAAATAATAATGTCTATAGAGTTTATATTCCAGAAATAATACGTAAAAAACCTAATTAAAACTCTTTCCACAGCCACAGGTGCTATTTGCGTTTGGGTTCTCAATCTTAAATCCTGAATCTTGTAGACCCTCGTGATAGTCAATCTTAGAGCCTTGTAGCATCTCTAGACTTGGACCATCAACAAAGAACTTTGCCCCATTAACCACATAAGTTTTATCGCCTTCTTTTGCTTCCTTCTCAAATTCAAAGCCATACTGATAACCAGAACAACCTCCTGGCATAACTACAATCCTTAGACCATATCCTTCCTTTTTTTCATTCTTCATAATTTCTTTTAGCTTGTCTGCAGCTTTTCCTGTGATAACAACATCCATATTCTCAGTTTTCCCAATAACCTTCCTCTCTTCTTTTTTCTCAGGAATATCCTTAACAGCATCATTTAACTTTACCATTGCATCCTTAACCTGATCATCGCTCATCCCGTGGCCTTTTAATCCCTGTTCAAGAGTTTCCATGTAGGCAGCTCCGCAGCCAACGCAATGCACACCCAGCTCCATTAATGGATCCACAATAGCTGGATACTTCTCTACAGCTACGCCAATAGTCATGTCTTTAGTAATTTTAGGATTATTCTCAACTTCTGTTTTTTGTTCCATTTTTATTCTGGATTAACAATAGTTAAGGGTTATTTATAAATGTTTTGGTGGGTAGAACTATTCAAAAATCATAGCCAGCAGTAACCATACATCTAGTATTATCCTCTATTTTGTTATCTAGGCTTATTTGTCTTTTGCCTTCCACTGTAACACTCACATTTCCATTCTTCCATCTCAATCCAACACCAGGCGTAACCTGAGAAAATCCATTTAACCCATAATGCTCATGATTCCAGGCAGAGCTTATCTCTGGCACCAAAGAAAAACTCCCTCTCCTACTTGCAATAAGAGGAATTGGTTTTGAAAGCTTGCCATGAATCCTGTTATGGATAAAATTACCTGGATCTGTTAAGTGGTGCGTGAGTGTTAGATCCACTTTTGCTGAACTAGGATTATCTGGATCTGAGTAAGAAGCACTTACCTCTCCTACATAATCTGGCTCTCCTTTCTCACCCTTGATGCTTGAAAATCGCTCAGAGGGATACATCCACTTTTGAAGGTTCACACTACCTGATAATCCTTTTAGACCAAATAATCCTGACTTGGCGTAGCTCACCCCAACGTCAACCTCACTTAATTCATCATCTGTTAAATCATAATTTAGCCAAGTGAAAGCGGTTAACCCCTTACCAAGGTTTATCCCAAGATAAGACTGCGAAGCAGGACCAGATCCATTCACAAATCCTTGCTTTGAGACATAATCTGTTGTAAGCGTAGTTGAAACACTCCCACTTACCTTAGGCTTTTTGTCTTCCTTAGCAGGGCTATAATCCTCACCATGTGCAACTTCATTTCCCAATCCAAGCAAAAGCAGAGCTTTCGCTAACCATCTCATAGTTTTTTTTATCATAATGCCACCTTATCAAATCCTAATTTATTATCTCATAGGAGTACCAATGATCCTTATAATAATTAACCCACCACTACTGGTGTATTAAAGCGTAAATTTATAAACCCCCTCATAATCCCATCCTTATGCAAACAGCACCACTCCAAGAAGCAGGACTAACAAAAGGAGAAATCAAAGTCTACACAGCATTACTCTCTCTAGGATCATCTACAACAGGCCCGATAATCGAAAAATCAGGCATTGCAAAGTCAATTGTCTACCAGATTCTGGATAAACTCATGCAAAAAGGCCTTATTTCATACATTGTGAAAAATAAAACAAAGTACTTCCAAGCCTCTGAGCCTGGTAAAATAATGGACTACATTGATGAAAGAGACAAACAGCTCCATGCTAATAAAAAGAAAGTAGAGGATCTCATTCCTCAATTATTACTCATGAAAAATTCTACAGAGCAATCACACATCCAGATCTATTCCGGAATGAAGGGAGTCCAAACAGCATGCGAGCATATATATCAAAAACTAAAGAGGGGAGAGGATTTTAACGCTCTAGGTGTGCCAACATACCAGGAAAAAAAGTGGCACCTCTATTGGAAAAGAGACCATATAAGAAGAGCAAAAACAGGAATCACTTGCAGATTATTATTCAATAAAGGAACAGATCCAGGCATCCTAAAAAACCGTAATAGCTACAAAGGAGCTGAGGCAAGATACATGCCAACAAATGTTAAGAGCCCTGCATGGATCCTAAACTACAAAGACACAACAGCAATCATATTGCAGAGTGGAAATGGTTTAGCCATAGAAATCGTTAATCAGGAAATTGCAGACTCATTTAAATCCTATTTTGAAGAATTCTGGAAAGAGACTAAGCCTTTCAGTTAGCTTTAAATACAATCCAAAGTTCTTGGCTGCTATGAGTTATGAAATCCAAATAAGGCGAGTAGGTCCATCTAGAGAGACTCCTGCAACTCCAGAGACTATATCTGCAGATATAATTACATGCGGTACTCACAGCATCGCAACAGACAATGGTACTTATGCTGGAAGCCAATACCTACAGAGGGAAAATGCAGTTAAACCTGACAAGGATGTAACCTGGAGGATAGCAATCATAGGAAGATATGAGCCAAAACCTACTGGGAGGTTTCAATGGTGTAAGAAAACTCTATCAGCATTCCAATACTTTATCCAAAGCACTCACGCATATACTGATCCTTCTAAAGCAGAACACCTTCTTCAGAGCCGATTGAATGATCCCTCCATGGCGGATCACTTTGAAAGATGCAGGGCTAATAGGAAAAGTCTTGACACAGCCAAGCTAAATGAAGAATTCGAACCAGTACTCAAGTAAAACAAAAACTTTTTAAAACAATATCATCTAATCAATCCCATGGAAAAAGCTGTGTATAATAAACTTCTCAAAGCTCAAAGGAGAGAAATAACTGAGCATCACATCTACAGTGCGCTTGCTCAAAGAACAGAGGATAGCAAGAACAAAAAAGTACTTGAAACTATTTCAAAAGATGAATTAATGCATTACAATATTATAAAACGAATTACAAAAAAATCTGTAAAGCATTACCCATTCATGTATGTTCTCTATTGGCTCATGGCTCGTGTTCTTGGATTGTCCTTTACACTACGCTACATGGAGAGAGAAGAGGCATATTTCCAAACATTATATGATGATGTGGCTAAAGAATATCCAACCTTAATGAAATTAATCAAGGATTCAGAGCGTCATGAGCAGCATGTCTTGGGTGTTATTGAAGAAACTCGAATCGAGTATGCTGGTTCGGTTGTATTGGGGTTGAATGATGCGCTAGTGGAATTATCAGGAGCATTAGCAGGCCTTACCTTCGCATTAAGAAATGGAAATCTTATTGCAACAGCTGGTTTAATAACTGGTTTTGCAGCATCGCTATCTATGGCTGCATCAGGTTATCTCCAAAGCAGGGAAGAGGCTGACCAAAACACTGGGAAAAATCCCATAACTTCAGCAATCTATACTGGAATTGCTTATATTATCACAGTTACTCTTTTAGTATTGCCCTATCTTCTTATTGAAAATATTTACATAGCTCTTATCGTAATGCTCTCTGTCGCAATCTTGATTATTCTCTCCTACACATTCTACATAACCACTGCAAAGAACCTAAAGTTCTGGAGAAGATTCCTGGAGATGGCATTTATCTCCCTAGGAGTAGCTGTCCTAAGCTTTGGAGTGGGCATATTGCTAAGGAATTGGATGGGTGTA
>JASMFX010000059.1 GCA_030751555.1 Candidatus Woesearchaeota archaeon
AGTTAGAATAACTTCTTGTCGTACTATTTATTCAAAATAAAAACAAAATTTTTAATATTGTACCACTTTAATGGTTAAATGAAGGTTAGGTTGTTGTTAACTGTATTAATTTTTATTGTTGGCTGTTCAATTACAGGGAATGTGGGGGAGGTTCCTTCTGAAGTAACTCAAGGTTATGGGGTTTATTTCTGTCCCAGGGATGATTGTGCTGGGAGTTTGGTTAAGTTTTTGGGTGCTGCTAAGGAGTCCATACATTGTGCACTTTTTGATATTGGGTTGGAAGAGGTTAAGGATGTGCTTGCTAGGAAAAGTAAGGAGGTAGAGGTTAAGGTTGTTATGGATAATAACTATAAAGAGAAGTTTAAAGGGAAGAATGTTAGGTACGATGATGATAGTCAGTTGAGTCACAATAAGTTTTGTGTTGTTGATGGGAACAGAGTTAGTACTGGTTCTTTTAATCCTACTGAAAGGGGAGCCCATAAGAACAATAACAATTTTATTGTGTTTTTTTCTGAGACTTTAGCTGAGAATTATGATGATGAGTTTTTTGAGTTGTGGAATGGGGAGTTTGGAGGTGGTGGAGGTGTTAGGAATCCGGTTGTTGAGTTGAACGGTCACAGAATTGAGAATTATTTTTGTCCCGAGGATCAATGCAAGGAGAGGGTGATTAAGGTTTTGATGGAAGCTGAAGAGAGTATTTACTTTATGACGTTTAGTTTTACTAATGAGGAGATTGCGGATGCTTTGTTGTTTAGTGATGCTGAAGTTAAAGGTGTTTTTGAGACTACTCAGGCTGGTTCTAAGTATTCACAGTATCATAGGCTTAATGATTTTGGGATGAATGTTAAGAAAGATTCAAATCCATACAATATGCATCATAAAACATTTATTGTTGATGGAGAGATTGTTATTACTGGCTCTTACAATCCAACTGGGGCTGGTTCAGATAAGAATGATGAAAATGTTGTTGTGATTTATGACAAAAAATTAGCTGGGAAGTATCTTGAGGAGTTTTGGAAGGTTTGGGGAGAGGGATAAATTTTATAAATGATTTAACTTTCTAAGTTTTTTATGAAATACGACGTATTCGGAATAGGATCTGCGATTATGGATTTCTTGATAGAGGTTGAGCATGAACAATTGATTGAGTTTGACTTGAAGAAAGGTAACTTTCACTTGATTGATGAAGACAAGTCTAAAGAGTTAATGGGAAAGCTTGAGAAGTATGAAGTAAAGCTTGCTCCTGGTGGGAGTTCTGCCAATACTTTGTTTGGAGTTTCTTTGTTGGGAGGAGATGTTGTTTTCTGCGGAAAGGTAGGAGATGATGGTCATGGTGGCATTTATGAGGAGAAGATGGCTTCGGGAGGAGTTAAGCCTAAGCTTGCTAAATCTGATAAGATAACTGGTCATGCAATTACATTTATTACACCTGATAGTGAGAGGACTTTTGCTGTTCATCTTGGAGCTGCAATGCATCTTGCTAAAGAGGATGTGTTTTTTGATGATTTGAAGGAGAGTAAGATTTTACATATTGAGGGTTATCAGTTAGAGGAAGAAGGACTTAAATTGGTTTCATTGCATGCGATGGATTTTGCTAAAGGTAATGGGACTAAGATTAGTATAGATTTGGGAGATCCTGGAATTGTTTCTAGGAATAAAGAAGATATTAGGCATATGGTCCGGAAGTATGCTGACATTGTTTTTGCTAATGAGGAGGAGGCAAAAGCGCTTACAGGGATGGACCCAGAGGATGCTTTGAATGAGATTGCTGGAATGACTGAGATTGCTATTGTTAAGGTTGGTAAGGATGGTTCTTATATCAAGAAAGGTGAAGATATGGTTGAGATTCCTTGTTATGATGCAAAAGCAGTTGATACAACTGGTGCTGGTGATATGTATGCTGCTGGTGTTTTGTTTGGGATATCAAAAGGGCATAATTTAAAAGCAGCAGGACATATTGGTAGTTATTATGCTTCAAAGGTTGTTGAGAGGATTGGAGCTAGGTTAGATAAGATTGATGCTAAGGAAGTTGAAGAATTGATTGCCAAGGTAAAATGAGCATTAAAGATAATGTTTTGAAGCTTAGGAAGGATGTTTCTGGAGATGTTTTGATAATTGCTGCTACTAAAACTAGGACTGTTCCTGAGATTGAGGAAGCTGTTTCTGCTGGTGTGAAGATTATTGGGGAGAATTATGTTCAGGAAGCTGAGAAGAAGTTATTGAAGCTTAAAGGAAAGGTTAAGTTGCATTGCATTGGTCATTTGCAGACAAATAAGGTTAAGAAAGCTGTTGAGATTTTTGATATGATACAGACAGTTGATTCTTTGAAGATAGCTAAGGAGATAAATAATAAATGTAGGGGTCTTGAGAAGGTAATGCCGGTTTTGGTTGAGGTTAACAGTGGTGAGGAAGGTAATAAGGCTGGTTGTATGCCTGATAAAGTTGAGGAGTTGGTTAGAGGTGTAGCTCGGTTGAATAACGTTAAGGTTAAAGGGTTAATGACTATGGCTCCTTATTTTGATGATGCTGAGAAAGACAGACCATATTTTAAGAAGACTAAGGAATTGTTTGATAAGCTTAAGGAGTTGAAGGTAGAGAATATTAGTATGGATATTCTTTCTATGGGTATGAGTGGGAGTTATAAGGTTGCTATTGAAGAAGGGGCTACTATGGTTAGGCTTGGTAGTGGTATTTTTGGAGAACGTGTTTAGGTAAATTATTTCTTTGACATATGTTTGAGTCTATTGAAGAGTTCATTCTTCTTATCTTTGGTTTTTTGTTGTAGTTGTGAAAGTGCGTCTGGCTTTGGTTGTTTAATTGTAGTGTGTTGATGTTTTAGTTTGGTACGTTTAATTGTTTGATGGTGTATTGGTGGCTTTTTAGCAAAAACTGGGTGAGAGGTAGTCTGTAAGTTTGGATGATTAGGAGTGTAATGTCCAGGAGGGGTTAGGTTATGGGGGTGGAATCTGTGCAAGGTTGTTTGCTGGACTCCAGGATAGGGATGGTGTGTAGCTGGAGTTTGGATAGGTTGTTGTTGGACTGGTTGTTGAGGGGGCTTCTTGTGCATTGGAAAGTGGAATAGATCCTTGAGGGAATGATGGACTTTTGGTTTTTGTGGTGATTGGAGTGGTTGTTGGAATGTTGGTTGTTGTGGGAAACTATTTAACGTGGCTTGAGAATTCATACCTGCCCCGTATTTTTGCTGAAGAAGTTTCTTGTAATACCTTTCTTTGTTCTTTTTAACAATATCTTTGGATATCATTATCCCCCCAAGGATTATTGGGATGATTAGTACTAAATAAATGAATGTCTGGAGAATGTTTGGTTTTTTTGAAGAGAGGAGAACGATTTCCCCATTTTCATCAATAGTTCCCTCGATAAATTCTTCTTGAGTTCCCCTTAGATAAGAATATTCAAATGTATAACCGTTACCTGATCTTAAAAAAAGTTTTTCGTTGAAGGTGAAGTCTTTTGAGAATAAATCTTCTTGTTGTGAAATAAACTCTTCATATTTATTCACTAGGGACTCGATTTGTGATTTTTCAATATCTACGCATGCATCTTCTTGGCATTCAAATCCTGTTTCGCAACTGCAGTCAGAACAGCAACTGTCTGAGGTTTCGTCTCCATTACAGACTCCATCACCGCATTCAACCGTTTCTGAACAATCACTGTCCAAAGAATAGCTGCATCCTTCTGGGCAACAGGAGTCATCTGATAAACATGCGTCAATACCTGAATATGAACAGAAATCATCAACACATTCATCTATTGAACAATCGTCAAAATCATCACAATCGTCATCTGTCACGCATGGTTCATCTGAGAGGCCGCCTGAGCAGTCAGTGTCCGTACCCTCATCACATGAACCAGGGCAGCACATATCATCATCTATACAGGAGGTTACTGCTAGGTTTGTACAGGCAGTAGTATTCCCCAAGAGAAGGTCAATTGTGCAAGGATCACTATCATCACATTGAGCATTTGCTGTATAGCCAATTGGTAGGCAGTCACCATCGTTTGTTAAATCACAAGTAGCTGGACAACAGCCATCCCCTGATCTGCAATACCCTACCCGGTCATAAGTACATTCTGTTAATTGACATTCATCAAGTGTGCACGCGTCTGCATCGTCACAATCGGTGTTGGCCCCACAAAGCTCCACAATTGGACAGGCTAAAAACTCATCGACTAAGTAAAGAAAACTTCCATTCTCATTATATCTTAGATCAAATTCAAGATCATGACCGTCAACTTCTGTTTCAAGTGTTATCAAATCTCCCAATACATTAGTTGTATCTGGATCATAATTTAAAATATAGAGTTCGTCTCCTTTTTTTATAGTTATATTGTTGTTTTCCTGGTCTTCTTCTAAGAATTCATAATTTTTCTTACAAAGGCTTACTCCAAGATCAAATGTCTCATCAACGTATTTGAAGGTTCCATTGAAACAATCTTCTGGGCAGAGCACCTGTTCGTTCTCTAGATTAGTTACAAGGTTTGTTAGATTAATTTCAAGTCCTTTTAATGATGTGTTTTCTCCTAATTCCAAAGTTATTTGTGAATCATTTATTATTGGAGAAGAATTTACTAAAAACTTTACTTCTAAATCTTCCCTATCAACTGATATGATTTTTATAAAAAAGTCAGTACTATCTAATGTGAGATTGAATTCTTGGCTGGTGATGACTGCAGTTTCAGTGTCGCTGCCTGAGTACTCCCATGATAAGGTAATATTATCATGGCCTAAGTAACAGTCATTGTCATTACAGCTTGCTGCGCTAATTGACTGTAATGAGAGTATAAAAAATAAAAAAACCAGGATATTAATAGAACTAATCCTACTAAAACATTGGGGGTGTTTTGCATATCCTGGCTTAAAAAATGTGAGCATTGTTAAAATTCCTCCTTTATAGTTGCGGTTGCAACCATTGTCATTGTCGTAATGACGTTTTCTTCTTTTCTGAACTTTAAAACGAAATCATTGAACTCCTCGACATCTTTGAATTTTAGCTTTAGCATGATATCATATTCCCCAGTTATTCCGAAAACTTCTTTTACGTGTTTATTATCTAAGAGTTGTTGATTGAATACTTTGGAGGGTTTTGTTTTTATTAGCATGACTACTATGAAATTCTCTTCGACTGCTTTGTTGTTTAGTTTTAGTGTGAATTTTTCGATGATATTTTCTTTTTTTAACTTGACAATCCTGTCGTGAACGGTAGATGGCCTGATCTTTGTTTGTTTTGCTATGTCCCTTATGGATAATCTTGAATTGTCTTTTAAGGTTGCAATTATTGATTTATCTCTGTTATCTAGTTGCATTGTTAGTAGGACTGTCTATGAAGTATATAAATATTCCGATATTTGTCCGGTTTTTTGTTTATTTTCTGGACAAATTAATGGTATATATAGAAAAAATATATAAATCTCTTGGAATTAGCTAGTGTTGGTGATAATTATGGATAAAGGAGACAATTATGAAGTTAAAGATATAAAATTAGCAGAACAAGGAAGGAAGAACTTAGAATGGGCTGAATCTCAGATGGGTGCTTTGATGAAAGTTAAAGAACGGTTTGAGAATGAGAAGCCTTTGGAAGGCGTTAAAATTGGTGTTGCGCTACATCCAACTAAGGAGACAGGAGTTCTAGTTAGAGTATTGAAGGCTGGTGGAGCTGATGTTGCTATATGTGCATGTAATCCATTGTCTACACAAGACGATGTTGCTGCAGCACTTGCTGAGGAAGGGATTAAGATATGGGCTTACAAAGGAGAGACTAAAGAGGATTATTACAGATACTTAACTAATGTTATTGAGTTTAAGCCACAATATACACTTGATGATGGATGCGACCTAGTAAGCGAGATACACAGCAAATATCCTGATCAAATTGAAGGTATTATTGCTGGTGCTGAAGAAACTACAACCGGAATTATTAGACTTAAAGCAATGGAGAAGGATAATGCGCTTAAGTATCCTGTTCTTGCTGTTAATGACCTTAAGACGAAACATCTGTTTGATAATTTCTTAGGGACTGGTCAAAGTACTTTTGATGGGATACTTCGGGCTTCTTCAATTTTGATTGCAGGAAAGACCGTTGTTGTTGCAGGGTATGGCCCATGTGGTAAGGGGATTGCAGAGCGTGCTAAAGGGCAAGGAGCAAATGTGATTGTTACAGAAGTTGATCCGATTAGAGCACTTCAAGCGAGACATGATGGATGTAGAGTGATGCCAATGTCAGAGGCTTTAAGTGAAGGAGATTTATATGTGACAGTAACTGGAAATAAGCATGTCATAAGAAAGGAACATTATGAAAATATGAAGGAAGGAGCAATTCTTTCAAATTCAGGACACTTTGATATTGAGATTGATGTTGCAGGACTTAAAGAGCTGAGTGAGAGTGTGAAACAAATCAGACCTCATTTTGAGAGATATACTCTCCCTAGTGGGAAGAATATTTATTTGTGTGGAGAAGGCAGGCTTATTAACCTTGTTGCTGCAGAAGGGCATCCAAGTGTTGTTATGGCGCAATCGTTTTGTGGGCAAGCACTTGCTGCCGAGTATGCTATAAAAAATAAGGGGAAGTTAGGTATTAAAGTTGTTGATCTGCCAGAAGAGATTGATAATAAAATAGCTGAGCTGCAGCTTGAGACATTAGGTATTAAATTTGATGAATTGACTGAGGAGCAGAAGAAGTACATGGATTCTTGGCAAGAAGGTACTTAATTTTTATTTTTTTATTTTGTTCTAGAATATACAAATTGAATCTGGGCTTATGTCTAGGCCTTTATCAGTTATCTGCATAGAAACGGTTTTTTCTGGGATTCTTGTTGATCTCATCTTTAGGACTTCTATTGCTCTGCACCGAATCCCTTTTTTTTTGATATGGTAGAGTATGATTATTCCGTCTGCTTCGAATTCTAGCGAGGATGAGAGAATGCCTGAGAAATGTGTTATATCCACAGGTTCAGGGTTGTTTTGTGATCCAAACCAAGTTAGTGCAAGTGCATCAGCTAATACCATCACTATGAGGGTGAAGAACATATTGACTGACAGCATTTGGGTTGATTCAATAGCTTTAGATGCCCCAGCATGTACATTTTCTACTGCTGACACGGAAATAGCTGCTGATGGAACCACAGACATTGCATTAACCTGTGCAGGAGGTCTAACATCTGGTGATAAGATTAAAGGAAAGTTAACAATCACGTATGATGTTGGAGCAACAGCAGGAGCTGGATTGTCTAAAGGTACAACAGGTCAGTTAGTGACAGTCGTACCCTAAATAAATTTTTTATTTTTTCTTTTATTTTTTTGAAGGTAGTTAAATGAAAAAGAGAGCTCAGGCCGCTATGGAATTTCTCATGACTTATGGTTGGGCTATTTTGGTTGTGTTGATTGCAATTGGGTCTTTGGCTTATTTTGGAACTTTGAGTCCGGATAATTTATTGCCGGAGAAATGTTTGATTTCTACTGGTTCTGGGTTGTTTTGTGATCCTAATCAAGTTAGTACAAGTGCAACTACTAATTCTGTTGTTATGAGGGTGAAGAATATTTTGAATGATGATATAAGTGTTACTGGCATGACATTGGATGACCCTAGCTGTTCTTATTCTGGTGCAGGTGTTGTTTCTGCTGATTCCACTACTGATTTTACACTTTCTTGTGCTAGTGGTTTGAATTCAGGGGATAGGATTAGGGCAAGTATTGCTGTTTCTTATTCTGTTGGTGGTTCTGGGTTGCCTAAAAGTACATCTGGTAGTTTGACTACTGTTGTTCCTTGAAGGTAATTTTCCGATATCTTTTTAAATGTGGTTTGTATTCTATTCATTATGGCAAGAGACCAAATAAGCATGCCGTCAGGAATGGGCGGATTAATGCGATACTTTGATGAGTATAAGAGCAAAATAGAGTTTAAACCAGGACATATTATTTTTCTTTGTATAATGGTTGTTGTTATTATGATACTTCTTTATACTTATGGAGCAGCTCTTTTGGGTATTAGGTGAGCATAGATGATACCAGGAATGAATCCAAGGAAAATGGCTCAGGCCATGAAGAAGATGGGTATTCAACAAGTAGAGATAGATGCTCAGGAAGTTATTATTAAGTGTGCTGATAAGGAGATTGTGATTAATAGTCCACAGGTTTCTAAAGTTAATATGATGGGGCAGGAAACTTACCAGGTTGTTGGTCAGGCTGAGGAGCGGGCATTACTTAGTGATCCTGATATTAACGAAGAAGATGTTAAGACAGTTGTTGAACAGACAGGTAAAAGTGAAGATGATGCTCGGGCTGCAATTGAAGAGGCAAAAGGAGACCTTGCTGAAGCTATTATGAAGTTGAAGGGATTAGATTCTGAGTAAATTATTTAAGTTCTTTTTCTAAAAGGACATCCAAATAAAACAAAAATATTTATACCAGCGGCAACTAATATATTGGAAAGAGGATAAATAAAGTTTACTTTTATCATTGTACTATATAAAAATGGAATATCTTGATGAGGCGAGGGAAGAGATTAAGAGGGTGGACCACTTAGTTTACGTAAGTCTTAAATACACTAGAACCGTAGATGTGATTAAGAGTGTTGTTGAGAGGATAATTAACTCATTTAACTTTGTGATTTTAGAATTACTTGAGTTTGCTAAAAGCAAGAAGAAGATTAAGGATTATCCAGTTGCTCCAGGGTTGAGATGCGACACGTTAAATAATGTTTTTTCAGATAATGATGAATTGAAGGAGTATCTTGCATTTTATCAATTACTAAGGAGGATAAGTAGAGCTGATTACACCAAAAGAGAAGAGTACAGAAGACACGTTACAATGATTACTAATTTAGATGACGGAGAAGTATTAGAAGTGCATATTGATTTACTTCAGGAATATTATACTAAGACTAAGGCTTTTGTTGAGTTTGCTAAGAATTTAGTTGAAAATGACTAAGTTTATTGCTGTTGCTGGAAAAGGAGGTGTTGGAAAGACCGTCACTGCTATAAATCTAGCTTCTGCGATGCATGATAATGGAAAGAATGTTATTCTTCTTGATGCTAATGTTGGAAGTCCCCATGTCGCTTTGCATCTAGGTTTTCCTGATGTTCGGGTTTCTTTGCATGAGGTTCTTGAGGGAAAGGGGGGAGTTTCTGAAGCTGTTTATGTGCACCCTTCTGGTCTGAAGGTTATTCCTTCAAATGTTTCTAGGAGTCAGATTTATTCTAAGCAGAAAGATATTAGTTCGGTTGCTTTAGAGTTGATTGGGAAGGCGCAGGTTGTTGTGATGGATCTTCCTGGTGCGATTACTGATGATGTGCTTCCTGCATTAGGCTCTGCTGATGAGACTATTGTTGTTGCTAATCCTGAAATTAGTTCTATAAGTGATGCTTTTAAGATAATGGATACTGCTGAGGGTCTTGGTAGTTTTGCTTTGGGCGTTGTGTTGAATAGGGCTAGAAGGAATGAGAAGATTGAAGAACTTGGTAAGAGGCAGATTGGAACGATTCCTGAAGATGCTAATATTGCGAAGGCGATTTCTTTAGGTCATCCTGTTGTGCACAGTTTTCCTCTGTCTCCTGCTTCATTTGAATTTAAAAAATTAAGTGAGCGGTTGGGATAAAATGAGTGAAAGCAGATGGACTAAGGAGCACATTGACAAAACGTACGAGATAATTCAGAGGGCTAAGGCTAATAAGCCTGCACATATCAAATTTTTAGATAAGGCTGTTTACTGGGTGATATTGTTTTTTGCTATTGTTGGTAATTTTGTTATTTCTATTCCTCTGATATTGTTTTTGTTTGTTCTTTCTCCTTGGCAGATCTATTTGGTAATTGTACTGTTGGCTGGAGGTTTTGGTTTTTTGATTGAGATTTTGATTCGAGATATTGAGCATTTGGAGATGAGACATCATGTTGGTTTTGGGTTAGTGATTCCGATTATTGCTGTTGTTAATGTTTTTTTTATTACTAATGTTGTGAATCAATTGAAGGTTGTTGGTAAGTTTAATCCTCTTGTTGTTGGGTTGGTTTATGCTATTGCTTTTATTCTGCCTTATGTTTATTATAAGTTTTATAAGAAGTGAATTTTCAAAACATTTATATCTTATTAATAATTCTTAAACTCCTATGGTGGCCATAGTTCAGTGGTAGAATACAGGACTGTGGATGTTTAGCAGCAATCCTGTGATGCGAGTTCGATTCTCGCTGGCTACCCTTTTTTTAAGAATATTTATATACTGTTTTAGACTAAATTTTCTAATATGGGATTGACAGAAATAGTTGATGGTTTAAGGGATTTTGGGGAAAGGAATGCTAATAGATTAAGGAGGTTTGCTTATTCTTCGCTAGCTTTTGGTATAGCTGCAACTGGTGCTGGGTTTGCGACAAATGCTAGGGCTCAGGGACCCAACATGTTTGTTGATGATAGCAATGTATCTGGGATAGAAGATGGAAGCCGAGCACATCCTTTTGATACTATGCAAGAAGGGGTTGATGCAGTTGCTGATGGAGGGACTGTAAATGTAGCATCTGGTAGATATGATGAACGGATTAGTGTCACAAAAAGTCTTAGTTTAATTGGAGAGGATCCTGAAACTACTGTTGTGTATGGTGTACAGGGAGAATCATTTATTCTTGCATTGTTAGGTGGAGAGCATAATGTAAGGGGATTTACTTTTAGATCGTCTGGTTCCCATACAGGGATTTATAGTCAGATGAGTGGGAGTATAGAAAATTGTTTGTTTGTTGGTAATAGGGATGGGGTGTCTGTAGGAAGTGGGGGGAATGTTGATGTAACAAATAATACATTTTACAGAAATTTAACTGGAATAGATGTTATCGGAAACCCTAGCTCACAGGCAGAAGCAAGAATCAGGAATAATATTTTAGTTGGAAGTGATGTTGCTGGATTGAGGGGTTCTTTTTCATCTATTTTATTTGCACATAATTGTTTATCTGGGAATAGTCAAGATTTTTTTGATTATACTCTTTCTCCAGATGATGTTGGAAATGTTTTTGCCGATCCGTTGTTTGTGAGTGATACTGACTTTCATTTACAACTGAGTTCTCCTGCTATTGGTTCTGGAGATGTTAATGGTGTAAGTGTTGATATGGGGGTTTATGGTGGAACTAATGCTCCAGGTGTAAGAATATTTATTGATATGTCAATTGATAACACTTATTCATTGAGAGTCACTGAGAATCGACATAATAATACTGTGGGCGTTAGTATAGAAGCAAACAATCCTGCTAGCACTAATGAAAATCAGTTAATTAGGGAAGCTGGTTTATTGATACCAACAAGAGCTACACTTGATCCTCAAAATGTTGGGATGTACTATCTCGACGAAGGTAGTTGGTATATGTTGGGAGAAAGAGTAGATGATGGCCCACTTTTACCTTTATTTTATGAAGCTTATAAAGTATTCCTACCTCCGGTCGCTGCTGTTGATAGTTTTCTAAATAGGATGAGATCTTTTTTTGAATTTATTGATAGTGGTAGAGAAGATATCGTTAGACCAAGAGATATAAATTTAAATTCGGGCGATTATATTAATCTTTTAGTTCCGTTTGGATCTGCGCCAATAACACGTGGGCTTAGAATAGAACTACCCAACGCAGGTACTCAAGATTTTTTCTTCAAGTTTACTGCAAGCCAATTCCCCGTACTTGATCTTGAAACAAAAATGGAATATGGTATTGAAATAATTGAAGGTCAATCTCCGATTATTACAAAGCAGAGGAGAGGTGTGCTTATTTATCACTCTGTAGATCGAGAAATTTTTGTTGAATACTATCAAGTTGATCCTACGTCCCCTTATACTTTGGGAGAATCAGGAGAGGTTGCATTGGATATTCCAGCATTTTCTCTAGATAGAGCTATGACTGTTGGGTTAGAGAGGTTGGTTGGAAATGAAGTTCCTGATTTGGATGGTGCGTTAAGTCCTGCATTTAGAGTAACTCCGGATGATTTAGACTTTAACCAAGATAATCAGCCAACGTTAAGGATGCGTTATTCAGATGTACTTGCGGCTCCTGGTAGAGCTATGAGATTAAACCAACAAATGGATAGAGATGTAAAAATATTTCATCATGATGGGAGTCAATGGAGTTCTTTAGATACTGTAGTTGATGGAAATTTTGCTTCTGCTGAGATCTCTGGAGGGGGGATGTATGCTGTGGGGGTTGAAAGAGAAGTTGTTATTGACCCAATACCAAGTAATATAATGTTTATTGCACAAGATTCTACTCGTTCAAGTTATGAGCTTTATTCAGTAGACCCATTTAGTCAGAGAATAACACAATTAACTAGAGGTCTTGATATCCGAGATCAAGAATGGTCTCCAGATGGTTCTGGAGTAATTGTTTATTCCGCTGAAAAAAGGCGCGCAATTATTATACCTGACGTGAATAATGGAAATATTTTGGAAATGCCTGATGAAGTAATGGATGATGTTTGGAATTATAGATGGTCTCCAGATGGTTCTAAAATAGCCACATTAAGACCTGATGGTCTTTATTTGATTGACACTGAAGGCATTATAACTGAATTAGTCCGAGGAGGGGTTTGGGACCATTGGTGGAATCCTGATGGTGAAAGTATTATTTATAGTGGGGGTAGTAGAGAACGTTCAACAGAAATAATTAATATTGATGGTAGTGAACGTAGAAGATTTACAGAGGATATAGATGGGTATTTGTATTGGCTAACTTTTTCTCCAGACAGGTCTCAATTAGCTGCTGCTCAAAGTCCATCATATTATGTAATGGACACAGATGGATCAGGAGTTCTAGAATTATACAATCATCCTACACCTAATGCTATGAATCCTTTATTTTGGTTTCAGGATGGAGGAAGTTTATTTTTTTATAGTAGTCGTGAGCGGCCTGCCGGATTCTACTCTGTAGATTCTGATGGAAGAAATCTTCAACCATTACTTGAGGAATATTGGGATTATACAGATTTTGAAGGATTAAGGGTTGAACCTCAGTGGGGTCAAGGAGGAATCCATGGGACACCTTATTCTTCATCTCCTGATGGGACTATGCTCGCTTTCATTGGATTTTCAACTCCTAATATGGGAATACATGTCTATGATATTGAAGAAAGAAGAGTTAGAAGGTTAACTGAAGATTTAAGACCCATATTAGGTGATATTCAATGGTCTCGGCCAATAAATCATCTGATATTAGGTGAAGAGTCCCTGCCATATGATACAAATGGTGATGATAGAGTAGATATTGTTGATTTAGTGACTGTTGCTAGGGCATTTGGAAATTATTCTCCTGAAGCAGATGTTAATGGTGATGGTAGAGTAGATATTGTTGATTTAGTTACAGTAGCTTCACACTTTGGAGAAATTTATGGTAATGCAGCTCCATCAATTGTTCCTAGGAGAATGCTGCCTACAGGCGATACAGTTAATGAGTGGCTTGAAGAAGCTCGTGAGCACCCAGGTGATTTTCCAGAATATCGAAGAGGTGTAGCAGTTCTTGAAAGGTTGGCACAAGTTTCTGCTCCAGAACAAACTAACCTTTTACCTAACTATCCAAACCCATTCAACCCAGAAACTTGGATGCCTTTTGAATTAGCAGAAACAAGTGATGTGACTATTAGAGTTTATGATCCAAGAGGGGATGTTGTTAGGACTTTGAATTTAGGGCAAATGCCTGCTGGGACTTATAGTTCTCCGTTTAGGGCGCCTCGGTGGGATGGGAGGAATGATCTAGGAGAAAATGTTGGTTCTGGACTTTATATTATGGAATTGAATGCAGGAGATCATCATTCTACGAGAAGGATGTTGATGGTTAAGTGAGTGAGATAGTAAGAATATGCTTTTTCGTGCAGTTTAATCATTATTTTGCTATTAAGGCTTTATAATGGATATAGCTGCTCTAGTATATATATTAGGGGAAAGCTTTAAATAGGACTTATTTCTTCCTAGTTACTCTTATCGCCACCAATAATACATGATTTAGATATACAAATTCTAAATTCGACCTAAACAAGTTCATTGGCTAATATGATTAGCTATTCAGATGAATGCTTAATGCACAATTATTAAGCACGATTTAGATTTTGGTAGTGAAACCCAAAAAATTTCTTTAATAATTGCGGCCAATATTCGATCAAGGATATGTGTCAGAGATTTATGTTGAATAGATTTTCTGACCTAAATTAATTCCCGTTGATCCTGCGGGAGGTTGCTGCTATTAGGGTTCGACTAAGCCATGCAAGTCAGGTAGCAATACCGGCATAACGCTCAGTAACACGTCAATAATCTGCCCTTAAGTCTAGGATAACCTTGGGAAACTGAGGCTAAGACTGGATATGGGAAAATATCTGGAATGATATTTCCTTCAAAGGTAACGCTTAAGGATGAGTTGGCGGTTGATTAGGTTGTTGGTGGGGTAAAGGCCCACCAAGCCTACGATCAGTAGGGGCCTCGAGAGAGGGAGCCCCGAGAAGGGCACTGAGATACTGGCCCTAGCCCCACGGGGTGCAGCAGGCGCGAAACCTTTACAATATACGAAAGTGTGATAAGGGAACCCTAAGTGCTTAGCTTATGCTAGGCTTTTGCCAAGAGTAAATATCTTGGCGAATAAGTGGTGGGAAAGACTGGTGCCAGCCGCCGCGGTAACACCAGCGCCACAAGTGGCAACTGTGATTATTGGGCCTAAAGCGTCCGTAGCCGGATCTATAAATCTTTTGTGAAATCGTTGAGCTCAACTTAACGGACTGCAGAAGAGACTGTAGATCTTGGAACCGGGAGGAGTCAGAAGTATTTCTGGGGGAGCGGTAAAATGTTATAATCCCAGAAAGACTACCTGTGGTGAAGACGTCTGACTAGAACGGATTCGACGGTGAGGGACGAAAGCTAGGGGAGCAATCCGGATTAGATACCCGAGTAGTCCTAGCTGTAAACGCTGCGAGCAAGGTGTTACATATTCTTCGAGAATGTGTTGTGTCGAAACGAAGGTGCTAAGCTCGCCGCCTGGGGAGTATGGTCGCAAGACTGAAACTTAAAGGAATTGGCGGGGGAGCACTACAAGGGGTGCGGCGTGCGGTTTAATCTAATTCAACGCAGAGAATCTCACCAGAGGCGACGGCAGGATGAAGGTCAGTCTAAAGGGCTTACCTGACGAGCCGAGAGGTAGTGCATGGCCGCCGTCAGCTCGTGCCGTAAGGTGTCCTGTTAAGTCAGGTAACGAGCGAGACCTGTGCTTACAATTGCTAACAGCAAAATTTTTGGACTGAGCACATTGTAAGGACTGCCATGGAAACGTGGAGGAAGGTGCAGGCAACGGTAGGTCTGTATGCTCCGAATCCTCTGGGCTACACGCGCGCAACAATGGTATGGACAATGGGATACAACTCCGAAAGGAGAAGTTAATCCTCGAAACCATATCTCAGTCCAGATTGAGGTTTGTAATTTAGCCTCATGACGTTGGAATCCCTAGTAATCGGATTTTATCATAGTCCGGTGAATATGTCCCTGCTCCTTGCACACACCGCCCGTCAAACCACCCGAGTAGGGTTTAGATGAGGCCTAGTTTTTAACTAGTTCGAATCTAAGCTCAGCGAGGAGGGTTAAGTCGTCACAAGGTAGCCGTAGGGGAACCTGCGGCTGGATCACCTCCTTTTTTATTTTTTTATAATATTTCGTTTCACTACCAAAATCTTTTATAATTATCGGGCCCGTGGCTCAATGGTAGAGCGTCGCCCTTGCATGATTTTTTCAAGTAAGGCGGAGGCTTCGGGTTCAAAACAACCAGTTGCGTAAAGCAATTGTTGTGAACTTCCCGACGGGTCCATTCCTAAATTTCATACTTATCTTTTCATAAAAGATAGCAATTCAATATTTGGAATATTGAATGAAGGGTTGATTTACATTGATGAGACCATGCATAAATTAAGATCCAAACTATTAGGTGGATGGCTTGGCTCAAATAGAGATGAAGGGTGTGACAAGCTACATTATGCCCCGGCTAGATGCACGTAATCTTTGAACCGGGGGTCCCCGAATCTGACTTCAGAATAAATCCGGAAGGATGTTGAACGCAGGGAATTGAAACATCTTAGTACCTGCAGGAAAAGAAATCAACGAGATGCTGTTAGTAAGAGCGACTGAACACAGCACAAGGCAAACTGAATCTTTTGTTGAAAGACAAAAGAGATGTGGTGTTAAGACCTTTCTTTATTTCCTCTTTTGGGAACCTGAATTTCTCTGGAAAGAGAAACCTTAGAGTGTGATAGTCACGTAAGGGTAACTAAGAAGGAATTGAGAGGTATCTTGAGTACTATTCACTGGATACTGAATAGGAATATGGGAGGCATTAACTTCCAACCTTAAATATTATTTGAGCCCGATAGCAAACTAAGTACAATGATGGAAAGCTGAAAAGAACCCTTAACAGGAAGTTCAAAGAACCTGAAACCTAATAGTGATAGTGTGGTACGGCTCTACGGAGTTGTGCCGTGCGTTTCGAATAACGTGCCAGGGAGTTTGTTCAAGTGGCAAGGGTAAATAAAATGTACCCGAAGCGAAAGCGATAAGCCTGCAACTTGTGAGAGGCAGCGTATGAAAGTGCGTGGAGTCACTTGGGCAAGACCCGAAACCGGACGATCTAACCCTGAGTAAGGTGAAGCGAGGGTAAAACCTTGTGGAGGCCTGAAGAGGTTCTACGAGCAAGTGTTCTTCTAACTTGGGGCTAGGGGTGAAAAGCCAATCGAGTCCGGTGATAGCTGGTTCCTATCGAAATTGGCTGTAGTCAAGTCTTAAGCGAGATAACTTAAAGGGTAGAGCTACGGATTGGGGGTTTAGGTTTCGAAAGAGATCGATTCTCTGTCCAACTCCGAACTTTTAATTATTGTAGACCTTAGGAAACGGCGGCGCGGGGTAAGCCTGTGTCGCGAGAGGGGAACAACCCAGACTATGGTTAAGGTCCCAAAATATCAGTTAAGTGTTAAAGGGTGAAAGGTGTCTATTGTCGAAGACAGCGAGGAGGTTGGCTCAGAAGCAGCCACCCTTTAAAAAGTGCGTAACAGCTTACTTGTCAAGATAATAGGCCCTTAAAATGGACGGGGCTAAACTGATTACCGATACCATAGACATGCTAACAGCATAGTAGTAGATAGGCATTTTTTAAGGGCAGAAGCTCCTTTGCGAGAGGGTGTGGACCTTAAAGAAATGAAAATCCTGGCGGTAGTAGGATCATAGCAGAGTGAGAATCTCTGTCACCGAAAGGGCAAGGGTTCCTTGACAATATAAATTAGTCAAGGGTTAGTTAGTCCTAACTATGCTCATAAATTGAGTAATGGGAAAGGGAAACAGGTTAATATTCCTGTACTATCTAAGTATGTGCGGCAACGCAAGTTTAATTTCTATCTTTTTGGGGTAAGCTGACAAATGATCAAGTTTGCTAACTAAAACAGATAAGGGGAGATTGTAATAATGAGAACCTTATCAAATTTAGGAATGGTGTTCTTATGGGACATTCAGCCGATATCTAGAAATCTTAAAAAAGGAATTAAAATAAATCTTAGATAACTATACCCAGAACCAGCACTGGTGCCCCTGGGTGAGAAGCCCAAGGTGTGAAGGTGTAATCCGATTGAGGGAACTCGGCAAAATAGCCCCGTGACTTAGGTATAAGGGGTCCCTGCGATTGTAGCAATGCAATTGCAGGGTGCAATTACAAAGGGGGTCCGACTGTTTAACAAAAACTTAACTGACTGCTAGCCTGTAAAGGTGCGTATAGTCAGTGACGTCTGCCCAGTGTCAGTACTTTAAGCTCGGTTTCAACTGAGTGAAGAGCTGATAAACGGCGGGAGTAACTATAACTCTCTTAAGGTAGCGTAATACCTTGTCGTTTGATTGACGACTTGCATGAATGACGTAACGAGATCCCTTCTGTCCCCAATTGGAATCCTCTGAACACTCTTTACTGGTGCAAAGGCCAGTGATCTCCAGTGGGAAGCGAAGACCCCGTGAAACTTTACTGTAGTCTGTTATTGCAACGTGAATTTTGATGTAGAGCGTAGGTGGGAGCCGTTAAAGCTTTGTCGCAAGGCGAAGTGTAGGCAACAATGTAACACCACCCTTCGAAATTTACGCTGCTTACTTCGAGAGAAGGACATTGATAGATGGACAGTTTGGCTGGGGTGGCACCCTGTCGAAAAGATATCGACAGGGCCCAATGGTTGGCTCAAGCGGGTCAGAAATCCGCAGTAGAGTGCAAGAGCAAAAGCCAGCCTGACTGGATTCATAATAAGATTGAATTCAGACAAGAAATTGTGGTCTAGCGAACCTCTAAATCCTCCTTAATGGGGGTTAGAGATGACCGAAAAGTTACTCCGGGGATAACAGAGTTGTCGCGCCTGAGAGCTCATTTTAGTTCTGAGCGGCAAAAATCTTTTTGGATTTGACTCTGTAGTCAAAAGTTTTCCAGTAAGTTAGCTATAGCTATAGAACTAAGAGCTTATCGACGGCGCGGTTTGCTACATCGATGTCGGCTCCTCCTATCCTGGGCGTGCAGAAGCGCCCAAGGGTGCGGGTGTTCACCGATTAAAAGGAGTCGTGAGCTGGGTTCAGAACGCTGTGAGGCAGTTTGTTTGATATCTACTGGAGATGTCAGTGTCTGAAGGGAAGGAAGCCATAGTACGAGAGGAACTGGCTTTCGAAGCCTCTGGTCTACCGGTTATCTGATAAGGTACGCCGGGCAGCTACGCTTTATAGGGATAAGTGCTGAAAGCATCTAAGCACGAAGCCCTCCTTGAAAAGAGACACTATAGAACTCGAGAAAAATACTCGTTTAATGGAATCGGTGTGTAAGTACCAAGCTTCGGCGAGGTATTCAGCATGCGATTTCCAATCGTTCATCCTTAATTTATGCATGGTTTTTCATTTTTTTCTAAAACCATTTATGATATAGTGGTAGCTATATTGTAATTGATATCTTACGTTAAAACTGCTCACAGATGGTCTTAATTTAGAATTTTACCCAGCTCAAAATAGAAATAGATTTATATGAACACACTCACCCGACATAGATATGGCAAGATTATATAAAAATATGGAGATCTTTCAATTAAGCTATTCATTATGTTTAGATATACACAGAATGTTGGATAGATTTCCTGAAAAAGAGAAAGATAATATTATATCTCAGATGAGAAGATCTGCGACATCAGTACCTTTGAATATTGCTGAAGGTAGCGTTAAGAAATCTCAGAAAGAGTTTCTTAATTTTCTAGGTTACTCTTATGGTTCTGCTAAGGAACTTGATGTTTTGCTTTCTATGTCTAAAGATCTTAATTATATTTCTGTTAAGGATTATGAAACCCTTTTTGGAAAACTAGATATGTTGATGGCTAAGTTGTTTGGCTTTATGAAAAATATTGAAGGAAGGTTTGAGAATAAAAAAAGGTTTTTTACCAAATATAAAGGAGAAAATGATATCGTTAGGGATTGAAAGTACTGCCCACACCTTTGGTGTTGGGATAATTGATAGTAATGGAAATATATTGGCTAATGTTAAAGATAGTTATACAACTTCTAAGGGAGGGATACATCCAACTGAGGCTAAGGAGCATCATCTTAGGGTGAAGGATAAAGTTGTTGAGGATGCCTTGAGTGAAGCCGGTATTGATATGGGCGGTGTTGATCTAATTTCTTTTTCACAGGGTCCTGGACTTCCTCCATGTTTAGTTGTTGGAATGGAGAAGGCTAAGCAACTTGCTAGAGATTATAAGAAGCCACTTGTTGGAGTTAATCACTGTGTTTGTCATCTTGAGGTTGGAAGAGTGATTACTAAGGCTAAGGATCCTGTAATGTTGTATGTTTCTGGAGCTAACACCCAAGTTATTGCTTATGAAGGTGGGAAGTATAGGATTTTTGGTGAGACACTTGATCAAGGTGTTGGGAATTTTTTAGATAATTTTGCAAGGTATATTGGAATGGGATTTCCTGGCGGTCCCAAGATTTATGAATTGGCGTTGAAGGGTAAGGAGTTTATTGAATTGCCTTATGTTGTTAAAGGAATGGATATATCAGTTGGTGGGATATTGACAAATGTGAAGCAGAAGTATGATTCTAAGAAGTTTGAATTAGAGGATTTGGCTTATTCGATTCAGGAAACTGTTTTTGCTATGTTGATCGAGGTTGCTGAGAGGGCTATGGCCCACTGTGAGAAAGAAGAGTTGTTGTTGGGGGGAGGGGTTTGCTGCAATAAGAGACTGCAGGAGATGGCTAAGATTATGTGCAAGGAGAGGGGTGCTAAATTATATGTTCCCCAGAATAATGTGTTAGTCGATAATGGGCTTATGATTGCTTGGCAGGGTTTGTTGGAGAAAGATGGAGTTAGGAAGATTGATGATATTGATATAAAACCTGGCTGGCGGACAGATCAGGTTGATGTTGATTGGAGATAGTTGAAGTAGAGTTAGTGTTTAGTTTAACCAGTTAACCTTTCATGATTTTCTTTAAGATGTCTTGTTTTCCTTTCCAAACTAAAGCTTCTTTTAGAACGTCTGAGATTGTTTCTACTGGAATAATATTTATTGATTTTAATTTTTGTTTATCGATGATAATATCCTGCATGTTTGATTTTGGAACTATGATGTTTTTTAGTCCTGCGTCAATTGCTGCTTCTACTTTGGAAGTTACTCCGCCGATCGGAAGGACTTCTCCTCTGACTGATAGGGAGCCTGTCATTGAAGTGTTTTGTTTTATGGGGATGTCCTTGAAAGCCGAGATTACGGATGTTGCTACTGCAATTGATGCTGAGTCTCCTTCTACGCCTTCATAAGTTTGAAGGAATTGAACGTATATGTCGTATGTTTCTTTGATGTCCTCTCCAAAGTATTTTTTAATAATTGCTGAGACGTTCTTTATTGCTTCTTTTGCAATTTCACCTAATTTTCCAGTTGCAATTATTTCTGATTCTTTTCCCCCTGGAGTAACTTGTGATTCAATTGGAAGGATGATTCCAGAGTATGAACCTGCCCCACCAATAACTGCCATACCATTTACTCTTCCAACTTTATTTCCAGCAGTTACTATGACTTCGTATTCTTTTTTTCTTTCGATTAATTTGTCAGCTAGTTGGTGTTCTAAGGTTCTTGCTATTTTCTTTGCCTGCTGAAGGTGGTTTTTTTCTACAAATTTTGATTTTTGTTCTTTAGCCATGTCTCCTGCTGCCCTTACTAATCCACCTAAGTCCCTTAGTCTTAATGTTAGATGGCCTTTTCTGTTTGCACGCCTTCTAGCTTCTTCTATAATCTCATCAACAGCAACTTTACTGAAGTGAGGAATTTTTGCGTCTTTTATAACTTCTTGTGCAACGAAGGTTGCAATTTTGTTTTGGTTTTCTTCTGTATCTTTTATTGTCTCATTCATGTAAACTTCGTAACCATAACCCCTGATTCTGGATCTTAATGCTGGATGCATGTGTTTTACTGTTTCGAGATTTCCTGCTGCTATAAGTATGAAGTCGCATGGAACGGGTTCAGTACGGACCATTGCTCCTGCTGAGCGCTCGCTTTGGCCCGTTATTGAGAATTTTCTTTCTTGTATTGCCGATAATAGTTCTTGTTGTGTTTGAGGTTGTAAAGTTGCAATTTCATCTATGAAAAGGACTCCTTTGTTGGCTTTGTGAATCATTCCTGCTACAACTCGTTCATGTGCTGGTGTTCCTAAGCCTCCTGATTGGAATGGGTCGTGTAGAACATCTCCTAAGAGGGCTCCTGCGTGTGCTCCGGTTGCATCGAAGAATGGAATTTGTTTTCTTTTGTAGTTATCCACTATTATTTTTGGTGCTTGTGCTTTGGTGGGCATTCTTTTTCCCAAATTTAGAAAGATGACAAATGCTGCTAAGAATATCATCCCTCCAAGGAAGAATGCTGCAAACATTATGTCTGAATTGTAATGTGACCTGACCCACCATGGAGCAATCATCGATAGTATTACAAGAATGAACATGAATACATTTTGGTTTTTGAAAGCATTCATCCCTTCAAGTTTTGATTTCATTACTAAATCTCGTCCTTTTGATGCTGGTACTGTCCTGATTAATGGAGAGTTTTCATCATTGGGATTTGGGAATGAGATTATGTCAACTAATTTTTCCTTTGGTAGTAATTCTGCTAGTCCTACACCTAACATAGATTTACCGGTGCCAGGTTCACCTATTAGAAGAACGTGTCTACGCTGCTCTGCTGATTTTTTTATTACTTCAACAGCATCATCCTGACCGATTACTTGATCAATAATTCGTTTTGTTAGTTTAATATCTGCTGTTGATTTAAATTTCAAAGGAGCCATAGCTATTTGTGGTTAGCAGAGGTTTAAAAACCTTTTGATTAGAGAAAATAGGTAAGAGAGTTAGCTTTTCTTGATTCTGTGTTTCTCTTCTTTGATTGGTTCGCCATTAGTTTTGGGATCTGTTGTCTTTTTTCTTTGGATTAATCCGAATATGAGTAGTAAGAGTGAGATTCCTAATAGGGCATATGTACCATAGAATATTTGGTTGATTAAGGAGCAGCTTTGAACGAATTTGTTTTCTGATGAACTTGGATTTGCGATTAAGTTTCTGCATATCTTATCTGCTTGGTCTAGTGTGACTGCATCTTGGGCGAAATCAGCCGGTATGAGGCTTGCCGATTTTGCAATCATATTTAATGATGTGGTGAATAATAAAATTAGTGCTATAGCTAATAATAATAGTCCCCAACTGAGTAGAATAGTTGCGCGTTCTCTTTTGGTTTTATGGATGATGTGGCGATATTCTAGTGAGAAGTAAATTACCACTGCAAATGCCATTAGGATGCCTGTTAATATTAGCGGGTTCTTTAGTAAATCGGGCAGATAGTTTATCATGATAGTTTTTTAAGAATAAATGTATATAAATCTTACTATTTGCAGAAAGAGATATTAATCATTATGCTACTTCTAGTAATCGTGTCCAGGGCAAAGAATCTTGTAGTCTATGTTTTTTACGAATTTTAATGTTGCTTCCATTTTGTCTGGGTCTGAGGTTGGTAAGTCAGTTCTTCCGAAACCGTTGTTGAATAAGGTATCTCCTGTGAAAAGTATTTTTTCTTTTTCGTAGTATATGCAGATTGAGCCCCTTGTGTGGCCTGGTGTTTTTAGAATTTTGAATCCGTTGAAGTCTTTTAATGGTTTTAGTTGTTTTGTGAATGCCTCTGCTAGCTCAGGGTTTAAAGTTGCTGCTTCTTTACTGTTTTTGAAGTCTTTTATTTCCTGCTCTGATGCGAAGAATTCTGCATTTGGGAAAAGGTCGAAGTTACCTAGGTGGTCGTAATGGAGATGTGTTAGGATTACTTTTTTTATGTTTTTTAAATCTATGACCTTTGATAGTTCTTTTTTTACTGTGTCTTTGTAATCTGGTGGTCCTGTGTCTATTATTGTGTTTATGTTTTTTATTAGGTAGATATTTGAGTCTACGTTTAGTTTGGATATGTTATCTGTTATCTTTTCCATTGTTTTGCGTTGGCGGAGGTAGTTTATAAAATTAACTAGAACTAGTATCTTATATCACGGATGATTCCTTTGTCGTGGAGATAGTAGCTGAGGGCAGATCCTATTACGAAGAGGGTGAGGATAATTATTTTGTTTCCGTAGTAGGCTCCAAGGATGTACCCAATTATGAATCCAATAACCATTAGAATGTAGGGGAAGACTTGGTTGTTCTTTCTTTCGAAGAATAGTCTTCCTGCCATCATTCCTGCAACGAAGATTATAATATAACTAAGAACTGCGCTTGGTGCTGCTAGTGATAATAGGAAGCCTATTATTAGCAATACGAAGAAGAAGAACTCTACCCAGTTTTCAAAAAAGTCGAATGCCATTTTATTTCATTTTTGGAGCAGGACCCTGCCATAGCTTACTTTCTAGGAAAATATAGTATAACAACCAACCGATTATTCCTATTAGTAATGCTCCTGCTATTGCTAACCAAACGTTTTCTATGAAGTAGAGTAATGCTGCTGCTGAGATTATTGAGATGAATGAGAACGCAAAAAGCATCCTACTTCCATAGAATACTCTTGAGCCATCTAGTGGAGGGATTGGCAGCATGGTCCAGATTGCTAATGATATGTTTAGTACTATTAGTTTATTGATTAAGGGGCTGTTTAATGATGAGTTTATTAATTTGAATATTATTACTAAAAGTATGTTTGAGATTGGTGCGAAAAGAGAAACTACTCCTGCTGCAAAATAATTTAATCCGTATCTGTACCAACCAATTCTGTGACCAGCTATGTGGTGGATAATAATTCCTCCTGGAAGAAGAAACCAGAGTCTTCCGTTTGAGACAAAGGCAAAGATTAATCCAATCAGTAAGCCCCAAGTCCACATTTTGTATTCTGCTCTGAAACCTATGTTTAATGCTCCGATTCTGTGTGCTGATTCTCTGACTATGAACGTTAGTGATACTAAGAGGGTTGCGTTGAAAAAGTTTAGAAGTCCAACGCCTACGTTTACTTCAGACCCTGTTCCCCATTCATTGAAGGATATGATAAATGCTATAATTAATATGGAGATTATTATACCCTTTAGTTCAGAAGGACTGAATTTATAGTACTTTTTTATCTTAGCTTTTAGATTAGTAACTTCACTCATTTTTAAGTTAATATGGAGAATTAGAATATATAAAACTATTGGTTTGAATTTAGTT
This sequence comes from Candidatus Woesearchaeota archaeon, assembly GCA_030751555.1. The sequence goes on from JASMFX010000059.1 coordinate 24,692, forward strand.
AAATGAGAAGGTGTATGAGATCTTATTGTCTTTGATTAACTTTGTTATGCCTTCTTCATGGCCCGCTCCAAGGATTGCTAGGATTTTTTTATCTGGATGTTGGTCCATGAGTTTTTGTAGGTTGGCTGCCATTACTCTGTTTCTTTCTGAGATTAAGACTTTGTAGATATTAGGGTAACGTTCTTTTACTTGATTGATTAATTTTTTTATTACTTTCTTGTCAGGGACTTTTGTTAAGTCAAATTCTAACTTTTTTCTTTTGAAGGGTGCTGATACTATGTCTACTAAGAAATTCCATCTTTCTTTCCATGATAGTGTTTCTGAAAATCTTTTTAGGGTCTTTTCTATGTCTCTGTCTATTAGTGCGATTTTTGAATTATGTTTTTTTGCTAATCTGACTGCTTTTTTCATTTCTGAACCGGGTGAGACTCCTACGTATTCTCCCAGTTTTTTTTCTGCCCACGCTCCAATTAGAGCAAAAACGTATCCTTTTAGTCCAATCCTTCTAATGCTTGAAATTGATATTCTTTCTTTCTTTTTTTGGAATAGGGCTTGTAGCCTGTTTTTATCTAGTTCTATCGCTACTATGTCTGGTTTGTTTGTTTCTATTTCTTCTTTCACTTCATCCAGGCTTTGTTTTGCTATGTGTGATGTACCTATGATGGTTAAGTTCTTGTATTTCATGATGATAATTGGGATGGTTTACTATTAAAAAACCTTCCTATAAAATGGATAATTTTATATAGCTGGATGTTTATATATAACTAAAAAAAGGTGATAGATATGATGAAAGATATGAATATAGCTCCACTTTCAGCTGGTTTTATTCTTACGAGTATAGTTGGATTTTTGGTTTCGATAATTTATGTGTATCCCTTAAGTGTTAATTGGGGATTTACGTTTACGTTGTTTTTCTTTTTAATGTTTGTTGCAGCTATGATATCCCTTACTTATAGTCCTGCGCTGCCTAAGTATTGAGAATAAACGGATAAGTTATTTAGTTTAAGTTGATATAAAATAGAACTAACTATCTCTTTGCTCTCTTTCTCTTCTCTTTCTTCATCCTTTTACGCTGCCATTTCCATCTCATCTGGCCTTTCTTTTTCCAGCGTCTTGAGCTTCTTTTCATTGGATTTTAGGTTTTTAAAGAGGTATATAAAGGTTTTTGTTTGTAATGGGTTTTTTAGAATATTGTTAGCGTCTGTACGTTTCTGGGCCTAGGTTTAATTTGGTGTCTTGCCATGAAGGGTTTAATGTTTCTTCGTGTCCTTTTACTTGTACTAGTCCCATTAATAGGATTGCTTTTTCTACTTGGTTAGGTTTTCTAGGATTTTGGTCTTCTGGAGTTTGGATGAGGACGTTCCTTTCTAATCTTCTGTAGAAATCTAATGCTAATTCTGTAGGTGTTGCGAATGGATTCATATCCCAAGGTACTGGGTTTTTGTCACCCTGGTAGTGTTCGGCTATTGCTAGATATGCAGCTACTTCATGAGCGCAGATATCGACAATGTTGGTTGGTTCTGTCTCAGTTCCGTGTCTTATTTTATATCTTGAGGCCTCACAAATATGGTCTGTTGCAATACATGAGGCTAGATCTAATTGAGGTTTTGAATCTGATATTGGAACGTGATCAACCCTCATACTGTATCTTGGATGTCCTTTTGTCCTTGAAGGGAGTGTTACGACTAAAGTTGCTCCATTGATTGGGACGGCACCCGAATCACCATAGTCACGTTCTACTTCTATAGGAGATCCATCGATTGTATTGTCCTTAGGTGGATGTGCATAATGGAATATTCTAGCTCCTTCTAGACAGTCAATTATACTTACTCTTCTTGGTCTCCCGTCTGCTCCTATTGTAGGAGTATAAGAATAACCTAAATGTGCATCCTTGCCAGTTAAGTCATTAACTGCTTTTTCTCTTAGTTGAGCTGGAGTTATTATGCCATCTGAAGTGTCTCCATTAGAAATGGTTACGACTGGACCATATTTTTTGAATGTATTTGGACCTTTGAATCTTTTTGGAACCAAGTCATATTGAATAACTAGTGCTTCTTCTGGTTGTAAATCTAGAATTCCACCTATGAAACCTGAATCTGTATGTGTTAGGTCTAATTCTTTTATTTTAGCTGCTGTTGGTTCTGTGAAAAAACCTTTCTTTTTTGCCATATAAAATGGGATGCTTTTATGGTATTTAAACATATTGGAATGAAAAAATATTAATAACAATGTTGGTTTTTGGCTTTTTATGAAAGCTTTAGTTACTGGTGGATCTGGGTTTATTGGGTCTAATTTGGCTCTTGAACTTGAGAGACAGGGTCATGAAGTTGTTGTAGTTGATAGTCTGTTTACTGGGACGAAGGATAACCTTGTTGGATTTAAGGGGAAGTTTATGGAGATTGACGTGTCGAAAATGCAAAGCATTTTTGAGCATGCTCAGAAATCTTCGATTTCTGACATTTCTAAGCCGTTTGAGATTGATGGAGAGTTTGATGTGGTGTATCACCAGGCAGCCATAACTGATCCCAGATTTGGGGATGATGAGGAGATGGCGAGGGCCAATGTTGAGGGTTTTAAGAATATGATTGGGTTTGCTGAGAAGAATAATGCTAAGTTAGTTTATGCTTCATCTGCAAGTTTGTATGGGAACGGTCCTGTTCCGATGAAAGAGGATCAGGAGAAGGAGCTATTGAGTGCGTATGCAAAATCTAAGCTTGCTATGGATGAGCTTGCTGTTGGTTATTTTGATAAGATGCATATTGTTGGACTTAGGTATTTTAATGTGTTTGGTCCGCGTGAGGCTTTTAAAGGTAGACCTGCAAGTATGATATATCATTTAGCCAGGCAGATGAAGGATGGGAAGAGACCTAGGATATTTAAGATGGGGGAGCAGAAACGTGATCATATTTATGTGAAGGATGTTGTTAATGCTACGATAATGGCTGCTAGTGACTCTGCTAAGAGTGGTGTTTATAATGTTGGTACTGGTATTGGGACTAGTTTTAATGAGTTGGTTAGGGTGTTGAACGAAGTGTTAGGGACTGATCTAATGCCAGAGTATTTTGATAATCCTTATGATGATGAGACGTATCAGAGTGATACTCAAGCTGATATGTCTAATGCTTTTGAGGGGTTGGGTTTTAAGGCTGAGTATTCTATTAAAGATGGTGTTTCTGAGTATAGGGACAAAATATAAATACGGCTAAAAAACACTTTTTCTTATATGAATAAGGGGTTAATTGGTTTAGTTGAGAAATTTAAGGAAAAAAGAATTCTGGTTATAGGAGATATTATGCTAGACAAATATATCAGAGGTAATGTTAAGAGGATTAGTCCGGAAGCTCCTGTTCAAGTTGTTAGTGTTGAGAAGGAAGATTATGCTCCTGGTGGTGCTGCTAATGTTGCAACTAATATAACTGGATTAGGGGCAGGGGCCTTGATTATTGGTTTTGTTGGTGATGATGAGACAAAAGATGTTTTGTTAAGTGAGCTGAAGAAGAGAGAGATATTTACTGAAGGGGTTGTTGTTGATAATAAGAGGCCGACTATTCAGAAGGTACGGGTTCTTGGGCAGAACCAGCAGTTATTAAGGTTTGATTATGAAAAAAATGGTGGTGGAGACGAGTTAGTGGAGGAAGAGCTCATTAAGAACATTAAGGAATTGGTCAAGGGAGTCGATGCTGTTATTATTTCTGATTATAACAAGGGAGTTATTACTCAAAAGACGATTGATGTGTTGAGTAAGATTGTGAAGGAAGAGGGTAAGATTGTGGTTGTTGATCCTAAGCCGAAGAATCTCAAATTTTATAATGGGTTTAGTCTTATAACTCCTAATTACAATGAAGCTGTAATGATGGCTAATTTGACCGGGGAAGCAAGTGAGGATATAGAGAAGGTTGGAAAGGGATTACTTAATGAGTTAGGCTCTACGCTTCTTGTTACACAAGGAGAGAAAGGGATGAGTTTATTTGAGAGTGAGGGGAAGATTACCCATATTCCTACGAAGGCTAAGGAAGTTTATGATGTTACTGGTGCTGGGGATACTGTTGTTGCCGTTTTGACACTTGCATTGTGTTCTGGTGCCTCCATGAAACAAGCTGCCATTATTGCTAATCATGCTGCAGGTGTTGTTGTTGGTAAGGTTGGAACTTCTACTGTTACAGTTGAGGAGATAGGACAGAGCCTAGGTACTGAAAATGAATAAGGCAGTTTTTCTGGATAGGGATGGTACATTGAATCATGATGATGGGTATACTTACAAGACTGAGGATTTTAAATTAATGCCCGGTGTGATTGAGGCTCTTAATCTGCTGAAAGGTGAATTTGTTTTCTTTATTGTGACGAATCAGTCTGGTGTTGGGAGAGAGTATTATAGCTTAGATGATGTCCATAAGTATAATGATAAGATGATTATTGAGTTGAGTGGAGAGGGGATTGAGATAAAGAAGATATATATTTGCCCACATGGTCCTGATGATGGGTGTGATTGTAGGAAGCCTAGTACAAAGTATGTTCTTGATGCTGCTAAGGAATTTGATATTGACCTTGCTAAGTCTTTTGTTATTGGAGATCATCCATGTGACGTTGAGATGGGTAAACGGGCTGGTTGTAGGTCAGTGTATCTGCTTTCTGGACATGGTGAGAAGCACATTGGCGAAGGAGTTAATGCTGATTTTATTGCAAAAGGGATGTTAGAAGCTGCTGAGTGGATTAAAGATGTCAAGGGTTGAGGCTAATAGGCAGGCAATTCACATAATTGTTGCGTTGTTTGCTTTCTTTTTGAAATTTTTTGATAAGTGGCAGATCTTGTTGGTTGCAGGTGTTGCTTTAGTGTTTAATCTGTTGGTGATCCCACATTTGGGGATTAAGAAGTATCTTTTTAGAGAGTATGAGCAGAGGGGTTTGATGTCTAAGGGGTTTGTGTCTTACGCGCTTTCTATGATAATATTGTTCTTGTTCTTCCCAATTGAGATTGGATCAGTTGCTATTGGGATTCTTGGCTTTGGTGATGGCTTTTCTAGCATGTTTGGGATAAGCTATGGTAAGAGGAAACTTCATTGGAATGAGAAGAAGAGTTATGTTGGGTTTGTTAGTTTTGTGGTTGTTTCGTTTATGGTCTCTTTGGTGCTGATGGTTTGGAATGGTTTTGATATTGGCCTTTTTACGATGGTGATTTTCTCTTTTATTGTAGCTTTTATTGGAGGGATTGTGGAGAGTTTGGCATGGAAAGTGGATGATAATTTGAGTGTGCCTATTGTTTGTGCTTTAGTTTTACAGATTTTGATAATATTTATATAACTAGTTTGGTTGCTGGTTCATATGGGAAATAAGATTATTGAGTTTGATTCGATTGGAGGAGTTTGTGATAGACTTCGGAATGAAGGGAAGAAGATAGTTATGTGTAATGGTAGTTTTGATATCCTTCATGCTGGACATATTAAGTTTTTGACTGAGGCTAAGGGGCAAGGGGATGTTTTAGTTGTTGGTTTGAATTCAGATTCTTCTATTAAAAAATATAAAAGTGAAGATAGGCCGATTAATAAGGAAGGAGATAGGGCTTTTGTTTTAGCTGCTCTTTTTGTTGTTGATTATGTTGTTGTGTTTTCTGATGTTAATCCTATAAAGTTGCTTGAGGTTGTGAAACCTTCAGTTTTTGTGAATGGGGTTGAGTACGGTGAGGATTGTGTTGAATCTGAAGTGGTTAAGAAGTTTGGTGGTCGAGTTCATTTGGTTGAGAACTATAAGGGGTTGTCTAGTACTAAGATCATTGAAGGGATGAAGAAGGAGTAGGGATTGAGGGTGTCAAGGTGAAGATTCTAATAATAAAGTTAGGTGCGATTGGAGATGTTGTTAGGACGACTTCTTTCTTGGAAGGGTTGAAGGGGAAGTATCCTGGATGTCAAATTGATTGGGTTACGTCTAAAGGTTCTGCTGATATGTTGAAGGGTAACGGTATGATTGATAATGTTTTTTTGGTTGGTGAAAATGTGGTTGATGGAGAGTATGATCTTGTTATTTCTTTAGATGATGAGGATGAGGCGCTTCGTATTGCTACTGATGTTAAGAAAGAGAAATTGGTTGGCGGATATTTTGATGGAGATGGGGAGAAGAAGTATACAGATGACTCTGCTAAATGGTTTGATATGGGACTTACATCTCGGTTTGGCAAGGAGAGGGCAGATGAGATGAAGAAGGAGAACGGTCGGACTTATCAATTGATTATTGCAGAGATGCTTGGGATTGAGGTTAAGGATATGGTGCTTAATCTTAGTGATGATGAGACCCGGTTTGGAAAGGGGTTTTCTGAGCGGAAGGGTTTTGGTGGTGTTGGTGGAGACGACTGTGCAAGGGAAAGTCATGGGCTTGTTATTGGTCTGAATACTGGGGCTGGGAAGAGGTGGCCTCTTAAGAAGTTAGATGTTTCTAAGACAATCTCGCTGGCCGATAGGTTAGTTGAGGAAATGGGTGCTAAAGTCATGTTATTTGGTGGGCCTGAGGAGGAGGAGAGGAATTCTCGGATTCTTGAGGGAGTTAAATTGGATGTTAGGGATAGTGTTATTGATGCTGGTTGTAATAATAGTCTTAGGGAGTTTTCTGCTCTTGTGAATCTTTGTGATGTAGTGGTTGTTAGTGATAGTCTTGCTATGCATATTGCGATTGCGCTGAAGAAGAAAGTGGTGGTGTTTTTTGGTCCTACGTCTGCTGCTGAGATTGAACTTTATGGTCGTGGGAAGAAGGTTGTTGCTCGGAATGAATGTGCGTGTTGTTATAGGAAGGAGTGTGATGTTAGCCCTAGTTGTATGGATGATATTACTGTTGATGAGTTGTTTGAAGGGGTTAGAGGAGTTATTGGAAGTTAAAGATCCCAGACAGCATAATAATATCGTTTAAAGAATAGTTTTTTCTCAAAAGAAGGTTCTCCTAGATTTGCTTTAAGGGCTTTTGGAGTAATTGCCCAAAGATGTGTTTTTTCCCAAGTGAGGAAACGGAATAGGGTGAAGAATGGTTCGTAGGGGACTGAGATTATTAATTGGTTTTTTGCTACTCTTTTTAATTCGCTTATTGCTTTTACTGGGTCTTTTGTGTGTTCTAAAACTTCTAGGCACAGTGTGATGTCGAATGAGTTGTCTTTGTAAGTAAGGTTTTCGATTGACTGCTTTTGGATTTCTTTCTTTCTTGGTTCTAGGTCTACTGATGTTACTTCATAGCCCATCTTTTTTAGATTGTTTGAGAAGAAAAGGTCATAACAACCTATGTCTAGAATGGATTTTGAATTTTTGTTGATGGTTTTTTTTACCCAGTTCCACCTGTAGTTACGTATGAGATTGTAGAGTTTTCTTTTGATTGTTGTCATTTTGTTGTTGGGTTAGTAGTATTTGAAATTTTTAAAACTTTCAATTATTGTTGCAGGGTCTAGGTTGAATGTCTGGTTGAAGTCTTCGAATCCGAAATGTGCGCAGTCATTGCAGAAGTTATTTTTCTCTACTTTTTTCATGCAGTTGACGATTGGTTCGTTAAAGCAGTTTGCATCTTTTGGACTTTGCAAGCAGCAAGGATAGACCCATCCATCTACGTCTATGAGGATAAGATTTTTTCCGCAATATTTGTTTTTTCGTTTTTTTATCTCTTCTATCTTGAACAGTTTTGGATTTGTTTTTGACCATCTTGCAAACTTGTCAAGGGCCTTATTTGAAATTATTAGGTTAATTCTTTTTTTCATCGATTTTAGTCTTTTTATTAAGGAATTGTAGTCAGTTATTGTCAGGTTGTCCGGGTAATTGAATCCAGTGTCGTATAGGATGTTTATTTTGAGAGGGATATTGAATCTTTTGCAGAGGTTTTCAATAAAATCAAGCTGTTGTATTCCTGGCTGAGTGATTGTTGTGTTTATCCTGAGGTTCTTCTTGTGTTTTTTTAGTAACTCTACATTATTGATGATGTTTTCGCTTCCTTTTATTTGTTTTAATTTATTGTTGAATTCTGGATCTCCATCTAAGCTTAATACTATGGTGTCTACTTTTTTTAGAGTTTCTAGCTTATCTTTAATTAACAGTCCGTTTGTTGTAACTCTTACTTTGATGTCTTTGTTTTTTATGTAATCTACAATTTCGTCAATGTCTGGTCTGACTAATGGTTCTCCGCCACCTAATGATATCTCTATACAGCCTAACGAGTTTAGCTCGTCTATGATACTTTTTAGTTTTGGAAGTGGCATGTCATTTGTTTGGCTAGAAGGAAACGAGCCATAACAATAAACGCAATTTGCATTACACCTATGAGTAATAAGAATTTCTGCTAATAAAGGTACAAACTTACCTCTTGATTTCATAATCTTAACTACTTTTGTAAGCTTATTCATTTTCGAACTTATTTCTCAAATTTAGTCTCCATAAGAATTAACGATGCTACTTTCTGGAATGTGAAGTTACTATTTTTTGAGAAATGGAGGGCAGCGAATTTTTCAAACTCTGGGTCTAGCTTTTCGTCATAATAAATATTTGATTTCCAATAATTACGGAGATCTTCTATTGTCGGGATAATGATATTATTGACGAATCTGTAACAGTTTACTGTGCTGAAGTTGTTTATAGCAAATGGAAGAATTTCATCTGTCATGAATGTTGTTGTTGATTTTTTTACTCTTTCTGAAAGGTCCATGAATTGGTAGATAAAATCAAACCATCCCTTATTGTTGTTTGAATAGGGTCCCATTATTGCTATACGTCCGTTTTGATTTAACATGTTATTGAGATTTTTTAAGAGGGCGTTTATGTCATTAGTATAGTATGCTGCATAGATTGATGTTATGATATCAAATTTTTGAGATGTTAGTTCTGGGTCTAGATTATCCATGTTCTGCTCAAGAAATTTTATTTTTAGCTGTTGTTTCTTGCTATTTTCTTCTGCTTCCTTTAGAGATTTGCCTGATAAATCTGCTCCTGTGCAAGCAAACTCTGTTTGGATTTCTTTTGCAAAAGAGAGAAGGTGATTGCCTGTTCCGCATCCCAAATCAAATAGGTTATCTTCCTTCTTTAGATTTAGTTTAGGGATTAGCCAAGAAGTTAGGTTTGCGTCTCCAAAGCTCTGGTTGGTCTGGATTCTGCAATCCAGTTCTTCAGTTAATTGAGATGATTCTTTTTCTTTCAATCTATCCACCTGATTATTTCATATGCTTCTGCAAATTCGAAATTGGCCATGGCCCCCCTCAGCTTTGCAAGGTTTTTTATCATTTCTTGGCTTCTCATAGCCCTTACTTGAGAATTGTGCAATGAGTAGCCCTTATTTTTTCTTTCAATATCTATCCTTATAAAATGATTTGGATTGAATTTCTTATGTGACCACAAAAAATCATGGATTGCTTCGTAGATAATTACTTTTTTAACAAAGAAGTTCTTGTCATGAGGCCTTAATGCAACTTGACATGCATTGAATATAGTTTGATGGTCCTGGTTGAATCCAGAATGAGGGATGTATATCTTGTCTGGCTGCAATTTGTTGATTGTATCTTCAATCTTTCCTATGAAATCAGTAATATTGAAGTGATTTACTTTGTTTTCGTAATCTATTTCGTATTTGAACCCGAAGAATTCAGCAACCGCTTTGATTTCCTTTTCCTGCTCTGAGACAGGGATCCTATGGTCGGGATCTGGTGGAAGCTTACTTTCATCAATACCGCAAAAGTAGACGTAAGTGTTGTCGTCTAATATTCCGCCACATCCTAAGACTTCGTCGTCAATATGCGGTGCGATGATTAGTTTTTTTACCATTTAAATACCTCTTTTAGAGGAGGTCATTATTTAGTTTAAATATTTTTTCTCTTCTAATGATGCTTAGATAAACACCATCAAATTTAAAAAAGAATATGTATTCACTCTGATGATGGTATCTTTAACAGTTATTACTCCCATGTATAATGAAGAGGGTGTTATTTCTGATACTGTTAAAGAGTTAAGGGATACTGTTTCTAAGGATTTTGAGAAGTTTGAACTGATATTTGTTGATGATGGTTCTGTTGATGATACATATAATGTTGTTGACTCTTTTGCTAAGAAAGATAAGCGGATAAAGGTATTTAGGCATAGGTCTAACTTTGGGAGAGGGGCTGCATTAAGGACTGGATTTAGACATGCTGCCGGTGAGGTGGTTGTAACTATTGATGCTGATTTGAGTTATAGTCCTTCTTATATTCCATTATTAATTCAGAAGATGGATGATAGCGGTGCTGATGTTGTTTTGGGTTCTACATTTATGAACGGAGCTAGGATGATTAATGTTCCTTTGTTTAGGGCATTGTTGTCTAAAATTGGAAATAAGGTATTGACCTTTTCTATTGATAAGAAACTGACTGTTATTACGTGTGTGTTTAGGGCTTATAAGAAAGAAGTTATTGATTCTTTAGATATAGAAGCTGATGATAAGACGGTGCATCTTGAAATCCTTTCTAAGGTTTTAGATATGGGGTATAAGGTTGAAGAAGTTCCTACTTCATTGAAATGGAGGAAATTTAGGGCTGATAAGAATAAGGAGAAGAAAAGGAAGTCCAAATTTAAGATTGGAAGTGTATTTACGCATGCTTTGTTTACATTTTCAGAGAAGCCGTTTTTGTTGCTTGGCTCTATTGCTTTTCTTATGATAGTTTTTGGATTGGGGATTGGAGGGTTTATTGTATATAGCTGGCTTGCAGATCCTCATGGGACTGGCAAAAGTGCTTTGCTTATTCTTATGCTGGTGTTGCTTGTAGGTGGACTTCAGGTATTGTTTTTTAATTTTCTAGCCGTGCAGAATAGGAATGTGGTTAAGAGAATGAATAGATTGCAAAGAGATGTTTTGTTGAAGGGTAAGGGAAGTAAAGACAAGTAATGACAAGTAAGGATGAGTAAGGACTAGTAAAAGTAAAGACGTAGGAGAACAAGACTAAGGTAATTGATTAAGAAAAGGTAATTAGTATGTCTTTTTCTGGGTTTGTGTTGTTTATCTCTAATTGGATGTTTTGTTGGGTGTGGTGTGTGCTTATCTTGTAGTTGCTCTTTATGTTTAGTTTTTTTGATGTTGGGATTGTTAGTTGGATGGTTTTGTGGCTTTTGGTTGTTGTTAAGATGTATTTTGTCTTGTTATTTTTGATAGTTCTTTGTTTTAGTTGGATGTTGCTTCTTTGATCCAGCCAATTGATGTAATCTATTGGGGAGCAAAGGTGAACGTTTTCTGAGACTGCCCAATCTAGAAGTTTTGAGTAGATTTTTGACCATGAGGGGTAATCTAGGTTATTGAAAACTCTGTTATGCCATACGACTGAGGCGCATCCTTGGTTGTTTTTTATTATTTTTAGTAGTTTTAGTGTTTCTTTCCAGACATTGTCTTTTGATTTTACGTTTCTGTCAAAGAAAATTCCGTCCATGATGATGAGAGGGAGTTCTGTTGTTTTGTAATGTTGGGAAGGGTTTTTTATTGGTTTGAATGGAAGACAGATTGATGCTCTGAAACCATTGATGTCTCTGAAGCCGTAGGTTGTATCATACCTCATGTTGTTTTCTTCGTAGATTTCGAAGGTTGAGAGAGTGGAGAATCTTAGGAAGTGTTGTCTTCCCCCTTGGATCTTCAGGTTTATGGTTGTTTCTAGCTTGTTTTTTTCTTCTGTCAACAGTTCTTGGTTGTTGAATGACTCGTAGCTTCCATGCAGAGCTATCTCTTTGTTGTTCTCTTTTAGGAGGGTGAATATTTCTTTGAGATTATCTGAGGAGATATCGTATCTTGGATTGATTATGCGTTCTTTTAGTGATTGCTGATTGTTATCTGTCTTTACGAAGAAGTTGAATGAGGATGAGATGTTGTGTTCTTTTTCTATTTCGATAATTTTTTTGAACTGGTTGTAGTCTGTGAATGAGAAGAGCTTTATGAATAATTGGAAAAGTTCTTCGAATGATGCACTTAGTCTTGCTTTTCTTAATAGTGTTGATATCCTGACTAATGAGTGTCGTAAATGTTTTAATCTGTCTATGGCGTCTTTTTTAATCCCATCTACGTCGTGGGTTAAGCATATTGTTGCTTGTGCAAAGTTTGGATGGAGTGGCTTTTCTATAGGGGTGGTGTTGTTTGAACCTACTAAGTTAAGCATTATCTCTTTTAATAGGAATATTGATTGGTTGATTATTGGCTGGGAAAAATGGTCTTTGTCAAATCTATTTAAGTCAGACAAGTGGAGGTTTTTGGAAAGTGAGTTTATGAATGTTCCATTCTCTTCAAGGTTTTTTTCGTGTTCTAATGATAAAAAGTAGATGATTGGCTTTATTATGTCGAAGTTTATGTTGATTTGGTTTAGATTTTTTTCTTTTTTTGTTGTTATTGGTGAGTCTGATGTGTCTTGTTCTGATCCTGATTTTGAGATGTTGATGAGTGCTTTGTGCTGTATGTTTTTTTGGGCCAGGGAATAGTTTATGATTAGGTCGAATTGATTTAGGTTTTTTGGAGGGATTGTTGAGAAGTTTAGATTTGAGAGAGTTCCTAATATTTCGAAGATGTATCTGAAGACGAGTTCTTCTTTGGTCGATATTTTATCAAGTAGTATTAAAATGTTCATCTTAGCCAAATTTTTCTAATTCTTCCATTATTGTTGTACTTGGTTTTTCTTTTGGCTCTTTTTTTTCTAGATGGGGATTGAATGAGTTTATTGCGTTTAGTATCTTTTCTTTGTCTGCTCCTACGAGGATGTTTGCTTTTTGGTCTATTGTGTTTGTCCATTCGGTTGTAGTTCTTAAGGTTATACAAGGTGTTGCTAATTGGAATGCTTCGTTTTGTATGCCTCCTGAGTCTGTTAAGACTTTTTTTGCGTTTTTCTGCAGGATGAGCATGTCGAAATAGTTTATTGGTTCTATGAGTTTTATTTTGCTGGAGTTTATTTTTTCGATATTGTTTGATTGTTCTAATGCTTTTTTTGTTCTTGGATGTGCTGGGAAGATTATTGTTTCGTTTGATTCGATCATTGCTTCTACTATGTTGTTTAGATTGTCTATGTTGTCAGTGTTGCTTTGGCGATGGACTGTTGCTAAGTGGTACTGCTGAGGGTTTAAGTTTAGCTGGTTTAGTATGTTTGAGGTTGCTTCTGCTTTTTTTATATTATTTCCGAGGGATTCATCCATTATGTTTCCTATTACGTGGATGTTTTCTGTTATGTTTTCTTTTATCAGGTTTTGTTTGGATGCGTTGTCTGGGCAGAATAAGATTGTTGAGCAGTGGTCTGTAATTATCCTGTTTATTTCTTCGGGCATGTCTTTATCGAAAGAGCGCATGCCTGCTTCGATGTGGGCTGTCTTTATGTGGAGTTTTTTTGCTGCTAATGCTCCGGCTAATGTTGAATTTGTATCTCCGAAAATTACTACCCAGTCAGGCTTTTCTTTTATCAAGGTTTGTTCAATTTTTTCAAGCATAATTGCTGTTTGTTGCCCTTGTGGTCCGGAGCCCACATTTAGATTGTAGTTGGGTTCTGGAATTCCTAATTGTTTGAAGAAAGAATCTGACATGTTTTTGTCGTAGTGCTGGCCTGTGTGAATTATTATGTGGTTGTGAATAGGGTTGTGATTGTTGTTAGAGTTGTTTGAGAAGGCTATTGATAATGGGGCTAGTTTTATGAACTGGGGCCTTGCACCGACTATGCTGCAGATTTTCATTTTTTTGGATTGTTATATAGTTACTAGAATGTTATTGGAAGCTTTGGATTGAGGTTATTATCTTGTTTATGTCATCTTCTGTTAAGGATGGGTGGACTGGTAGTGAGAGTACTTCTTTGCTTAGGGCTTCTGTTACTGGAAAATCTCCTTCTTTGTATCCTAGATTTTTGAGGAATAGGTGTAGTGGTTTTGGGTAGTAGATATTTGAGCCGACATTGTTAGTTTTTAGGTGTTCCATCAGCTGGTCTCTTTTGTTGTCTTTAACTTTGATTGTGTATTGGTGGAAGACGTGCTTTGCCCCTTCTTTTACTACA
>JASMFX010000060.1 GCA_030751555.1 Candidatus Woesearchaeota archaeon
TGTAAGAGATTGAAGATTTCTCTTATGCAGTCAAGGTTTATGCTTACTCGAGAGTTTGGGGATGCTCTTTTGAAGGATAAGATTGATCGGGATGAGCTCACCAAGAGGACTGAATCTTGTGTTTATTATGTTGAAAAGGGAAATGATGAGGTTTTTACTGGCCAAAAAGCAGAGGAATTTAAGAAGTTGGTTGCTCAGAAGGAGGTTGAGGATGTTGATGAGTTTAGTGGACAGACAGGATGCATTGGAAAAGCAGCTGGAGAGGTTAAAATAGTAATTAGGCCAGCTGATATGCAAAAAATGAATGATGGGGATATACTTGTTTCTATTGCAACTGATCCTGATATTGTGCCTGCGATGAAAAAGGCAGCTGCTTTTGTTACTGAGCAAGGGGGTGTTACTTCTCATGCAGCTATTGTTGCTCGAGAGATGGGTAAACCCTGTGTGATTGGTACAAAGATTGCTACCAGGGTTTTGAAAGATGGGGATTATGTTGAAGTTGATGCTACTAAGGGCGTTGTAAAAATTATTTCTAAAGCTAAGGATGAAAAAGACTAGGTTTTTAGGGGATTTTGATGGATTTCTTGACTCCTGCGATTTATGATATTTTTATTAACTTCAATATAGAAAATAATAAATTAATTCGTAAAGTTTATATATTCTTTCTTACTACCTAGTAGTAAAATGGAGCATAAATTACTACCTTTTGAAAGAGAGTATAAAACGATAGATGCCATGCTCGACTCTCAGGTGGCTCCTGCTGAACTTGGGCCGAGGGCTTTTGTAGCTAATATGGTTGGGACTGTTGCTGATAGTAATCAGATTAAGAAGGTGTATTCTTTTGTTGATGAGAACCCATTAATTAAGAAAGATGTTGCCAAGAGAATGGGTGTAAGTGTTAGTGAACTAGATAGCATTCTTATGAAGGGAAAAGATGCTGAAAAGGGAAGTGATGATTTTAATGCTATGGTAAAAGTGTGGAATGCTGAAGCTCAAGAAACTTATGGAAAGGGAATGCTGAAATTTGATCTGTATCAAGATGTTCATGGTGTAGTTCAGAGAATTAGACAGAGTGGGCATAAGATTGCTCTTTTTTCTAGTGCAAGTGTAGATGGATTGAAGAGTGCTTTTAAGGCTTCTACTATTCATGGATTTATCAATCGGTTTTTTTCCTCAGAAGATGTGGGAGGAAAATATGAGCCTGGATCTTATCAGAAGATTGCTCATGATCTTGGAGTTTCTATTGGTGATATGATTTATGTGAGTGAGGATGAGAGAGAGAGTGCGCAGCAGCTGCAGGTGGAGGAGTAGGCATGGTTTATTTTTTAGACAGATCATCTCAACAAGAGAGCACAGAGGGAAATATCTATACTACTGTTAACTCTTTTGAAGGAATACTTAAGTGTGTTGAGAATAAGGAAAAGGTACGATTTAGTTCCGGGAAGAAAAATAAGGAAGTAGAAGTTCTTGATCAAAGTGAAGAGATAAACTTAGGAGAAGAATTTGACTGCGAGTTGTGTGAAGGAGAGAATGATAGAGAGAGTGAATCTGATAATGGATCTGATACTGAAGGAGATTCAGGTAATGATACTGGAAATACGGAGGCTGCATGATGGAACTAGTATCAGCTGCTCAAGCTAAGAGAATGTATGGAGGCGGCACGCATTATGTAGATAATGCTCCAAGAGCTGCCACTATTTTTACTAAGCTAGGAGACTATATGGCCAAAGGGAGCAAGTTGGTACTGAGCATGGGTAGACATAGTTACAAAGATGGCGTTTTGGTATCAAAATATGGTAAAAAGCAAGCTCGTAAAACTGGAAAGAATAGAATTAAAGGGCATAATGAAGAGGATGTAAGCTTTGTTCGATCACCTCTTGCAAGAACCTATCAGACAGCAGAGCAGCTTGCGAAGGGCGCTGGATTAAAACATCGAAGGATAGCTACTGATAAACGACTTTATAGTATTTCGGATAGGACAGAGCGTCAATTGGAGAAAGATATCAAGAAGGCTGGTGGAAAGTCCCAATACCTGAAAAATTTAATCGGTCATTCAGATAGTGATTACGAACAGATGTACAACACTGTAGCGAATCCTATCCTGCATTACATCAGGGATGCTGTAAAAAATCATGCATGGCATTCTAAGAAAGGGCAGAAAAAGCGGGTAGAGAGTATATCCCATGGAGTTGCATTGGATGCGGCTTTGGTAGAAGTACTCCGGAGAAATGGAGAAGATATAGGTAGCATTGAGGATATTGGTGGAGCCATGAATGAATTGGATAATTTCGAAATTACTGTTAATAATAAATCAAGAGGAAAACCCAAGATCAGTTTGAAGTATAAGGGTAGGAGTTGGAACATTAGTCCTGAGGCTCTTGGTATTGATGATTCAGAAGCTCTCGAAGATGTGGAGGACGGAGCAACTATTGAGGGTCTCGAAGGATTGGTTGAAGGTGAAGATTATGGAGAAAATGATGATTCAGAAAGCGATAGTGATGGTGATGGAGATAGTGATGGAGGAGAAGAATGAAGGTATATCCCATAAAAGAGTCTGTAACTGGCCTTTATAATGTAAGGAATCCTAATAATATTGATGTTGTTAGAAGCCTTTATGTTCTAAAAGACTTAGAGACCATAACAGATAAGAGTACAACCTTTAGGCTTCCCTTCCCAGAGACTGTTGAGAAGAGGATAGGAAAGCCTACAGGAAAGTTTGCCCATGAGAACTTTCCCGAGTCAAGGTATGCTATTGATTTCCGATTGGATATTGACACACCTATTTTGGCTGCTAGAAGCGGTAAAGTCATCAAAGTTAAGGATGATAGTGATACCTATTTCACGCCTAAAGATTTGGAAGGAAAAACTATTGAGGAGATAATAAAAATAGCAGAGACCTATACCAACTATGTGGCTATTGAGCACGACGATGGCACAATAGCAGAATACATACACCTTGGAAAGGATAAGGTTGATGTAAAGGAAGGGCAAGAAGTAGAGCAGGGGGATTTGCTTGGTTATTCAGGATTATCAGGAGTGATGAGTGAACCTCATCTGCATTTTAACGTTTTCAAAATCAAAGATGGCAAAGCAGAAAGCATTCCTGTAGAGTTCGAAGAAGAGATTGAGTCTATGGAAGCTGAAGAAGACATTAGTGAAAGTGATGATAACGAATCTGATGGAACTGCAGAAAGTGGAGAAGCAAATGCGGAGGCAGCATAATGAAAGTAAAACTAAGCATATCCATGGATAGAGAACTTGTGAAGAAAGCTGAAGCTCAGTTAGAGCATGGTTTGTTTAGGAATAAAAGCCATATAGTTGAATATGCACTGAAAAAGTATTTGGAGGATTACAATGCTAGAAAATAAGGTAGAGAAAGTTGAAACCAAAGAGAAGCAGGATTTTCCCTATGAGGAGCCTGATATTGAGAAATTGAGTATCTATGATCCTCGTTATAAAAAAATGGCAAGGAACTTATTTTTCCCTAGTGTAACACCATCACAAGGCATACTAACAACAAAGATTAAAAGGGAGATGAGCTTTCCTTCTACTGGTGTAAGTAATGGAGATGATTAGAGGCTTTAAAGATTTGGGAAAATCAGATGTAGCAGTAGCTGGAGGAAAAGGTGCTTCTTTGGGAGAGATGTTTAATGTGGGAATACCTGTTCCTGATGGATTTGTTGTTACTGCGGATGCCTATAAGGAGTTTGTAAAGAATGTTCAATCCAAAATTGTTGAAAAATTAAAAGAGCTGGATGTTGAAAATAATGAGCAGCTTGATAAGGTAAGTTCTGAGATTAGAGAGCTAATTTTGCATGAGGATATGAGCTCTGAGATGCAACAGGCTGTGATTGAGGCTTATAAAAAATTAGGAGAGAATGAGTTTGTAGCTGTAAGGAGCAGTGCAACTGCAGAAGATCTTCCTGAGGCTAGTTTTGCAGGGCAGCAAGATACCTATCTCAATATTCGTGGTGAGGAAAAAGTTGTTGAACAAGTCATAAAATGCTTTAGCTCACTTTTTACCTCAAGGGCTATTTTTTATCGGGAAAAGAATAATTTTAAGCATGCGGACGTGCATTTAGCTGTTGTTATTCAGAAGATGGTTAATAGCGAGAAAGCAGGTGTGCTGTTTACTGTGAATCCTGTGACTAATAATGAGAAGGAAATGATTATAGAGGGTGCTTTTGGTTTAGGAGAGTTGGTTGTTTCAGGACAGATAACCCCTGATTCATACCTTGTTGATAAACATCCACTTAAGACCAAAGAGATCACTATTGGGACTAAGAATAAGGGTCTTTTTAGAGATGAAAACGGGAATAATGTTGAGAAGGAGATAGATAATCCTGATGTTCAGGTACTAGATGGTGGTGAGATTGTCGAGCTTGCTAAATTCGGTTTGGATTTGGAGAAGCATTACAACTTTCCCCAGGATATTGAATGGGCAATTGCAGGAGGAAAAATTTATATTCTGCAGAGTAGACCAGTTACTACGTTTAAGAAATAGGGATTTTTAGGGAAATATAATCTTATGAAAATATAATCATTTCATCAACCATTTAACTTCATCAAGGTCTAATTTTAGGGTTTTTGTCATGCTTGCTGCGAAGTCATTATTCTTTTTGAAGGCTTCTTGGAAGAAGGGTAAAGTGGAATCTAGAACAATCCTTGATGAAGTGTGGGTGTGGTGTGCTATTTTTTGAGCTATTGCCTTGCGTTTGGCGTATTTCATGTTTGCTTGCCAGATTTTAAGGAGCTTCATTGTAGGGGCATACTTGGTGAAGGTGGTGTATTTTTCCTTTTTAGAGAGTGCAATACCTGCAGAAAGAAGTTGGTTAATGTAAACCATGAATCTCCAGTGCTGCCAGCGTCTTATTCTTCCCTTAAACACATCTGCCCTGCTTAGAGCGTTGTATGCATTAGCGAGATCTTCTGGTTTTGTATATTCTTTAGGTATGTTTTCATCTAACCATAGAAATATTTTATCTTGATCTTCAAGGACTTGATCATAGGCAGTAAGTGCTATTGCTGGATCTGTTGTTTTGAATACCTTAAGTAGGGCTTGGATCATGTTTTCATTTTTTAGGCGGTCGTGTAGGGATTCAAGACTCTTGGGAGTTAGCTCTTTCCCCTTAGATAATGTTTGGAAATCATTAATGGCAGCTCTTAAATCTCCTCCGCATCTTCTTGCGAGAGTTTTTAGCGTATCATCCTCTGCTTTAATTTTTTCCTCAGTTGCTATTAGTTTTAATCTTTGAAATATGGAGAGGTAGTCTAATGTTGTGAATTCAACTAATGTTGCTCTTCTGCGCAAAGTGCTGAATTTTTGATCATAAGGATTTGATGCTGTGAGGAATATGGGGAATGTTGTTTTGTCAATTAGTTTGATGATGGCCTGGATTGCTCCCCTGTCTTTCATTCCGGACAGGCCATCGACTTCGTCCATTAAAATAACCTTTCCAGATGAGAAAAGAGATCTTTGGAAGATAGCATTGCCTAGTCTTTCATTGATTTGATCCTTATTTCTAAAATCTGAGGCATTGATTTCAATAAGTTCGAGATCTTGCTTTTTTGCAGCCACATGGACTGAGGAGGTTTTACCTGTTCCGCTTGGGCCCCAGAGAAAGCAGCTCTTTTTTGGTTGATCAGAATATTTGGAGATAAAATCATCTACTTGATTGAAAGCACTGTCTTGACCCACAATATCCTCTGGCTTTGAAGGATTGTATTTTTTAATGAAAGGAATCATGCAAGGAGGTAATGGTTAGGGGTTTATTAAGATTATTGTTAAAAAAGCTACTTAATCCTCCTTACACGATTGTTTGTGTGTTTTTTGTT
>JASMFX010000061.1 GCA_030751555.1 Candidatus Woesearchaeota archaeon
TTTCCACACTTATAGTAAAGATCAAGGAGTGTTTTGCAGTGCATTACACTTACCACAAAAAACAAGGGAGGGGTTAATATGGACTTTATCGTGGAAAACGCGAAAAAACAAATTGAAGAAACACCAATCGGGATGGATCAAAAACAGGCATGCATCCGAGTTGTAGGTGTAGGGGGAGCAGGCAACAATATGGTTGGCTGGTTATACAAAAAAGGTATCAAAGGCGCAGAAATTGTGGCTTGCAATACCGACCAACAGCATCTGAATCATACAGAAGCTGACAAAAAATTTCTTATTGGAACTGAGATAACAAGAGGACTCGGTTGTGGCGGATTTGCTGAAAAAGGCGCAGAAGCTGCACAAGAATCTATCCAGGAACTAAAAGAAACCCTAAAAGGATCAGACATGGTTTTTGTCTGCGCTGGTATGGGTGGTGGAACAGGAACTGGAGCAGCACCTATCATAGCATCAATTGCTAAGGATACAGGAGCTATTGTTATTGGAACAGTAACCATGCCGTTCAAGATTGAACGGGCTAGAGTTGACAAAGCAGAGTTTGGTCTAGGCCAATTAAGAAACTTTGCTGACACTGTTATTGTCATTGATAACAACAGATTAGTCAACATTGCTGGAAATCTACCGATTCAACAAGCATTTGCAGTTGCAAATGAGCTAATATCTACCATGATTAAGGGAATTGTAGAAACAATTGCCATTCCGTCATTAGTCAACTTAGACTATGCAGACGTGAAAACAATCATGACAAATGGAGGCGTAGCAGCCATTGGCGTAGGTTCATCCGACACTAACAATAGAGTCGATGAAGCAGTCAAAGGTGCACTATCCAACCCACTGTTAGATATATCGTATCAAGGTGCAAAAGGAGCACTTATCCACATTGAAGGTGGAGAAGACCTTACTTTGGACGAAATTAACAGAGTTGGAGAGCTAGTAACTGAATCTCTTGATGATGACGCTAATGTTATCTGGGGAGCAAGAGTTACTGAAGAAATGAAAGGCAAACTAACAGTAATGACCATTATGACAGGAGTACAATCTCCTTGGATTATTGGAAAAACTGCTGAAAAGGGCCTTTCTGCTCAAGCGCAAGAACTCCAGGATGAACTCGGCATCGAGATTATTCAATAAGTAGGGCAATAAGCCTTATTTTTTTTGTTTTATTTTTTTAAATTACTGTCAGAGACACACGTCTCTGCCATGAACATAAGTAAGTGGTCAGAATTAGTACAAATATTTCACATTCACCCCCTTGGTCTTTGTGGTGAACGAAATTCTGGCCTTCACCATCTTACCACCCCCAACAAGAACAGGTGAAGGCTTTTTTTTATTTTTATTCAATTTATCTTTCTAGATAGTATTTCAAGGTAGGCGCATTAGAGGAGTTGAGCGTGTTTTTAGCGAAATTCCTCTTATTCTCCGTGAGAATTCTAAGCGTCTGCGCTTAGGGTGAAGGCTTATTTTTATTTTTGAATAATCCTTTACTTAGTAGAGGATAAATTAAATATGTATTTCTCTTAATAGTTGGTATATTCAATCAGAAATCGGTGCTAATTAGTGGAAAGGGGTAAAAGCTAAATTCATCTAGTCTCTTGAACTTTACAAATTTCTCGGACTAATCTCTCTGCAAAAATGATTTCTCTTTGATAATCTCCTGAATTGTGACCTGAACGGAGATATACCTCCAATCCAACGTAAGGCAATGCTAAAGAAAAAGCTAATTCGTCTGGCATAAAATCTGGGAATTCTGTTCTAAAATCACATTCTTCTTCGATTTTTACTAATTTAACTAACTTTACTCCTTCTTCAACTCCTGCTGACCCATATATTAAGGCTCCAGGCTCTTCATTCCGAAGATGAACATACAGCTCTGGCTCAGAAGTGATTAAGGCCCCTTCCAGATTAGGTAATCTATGATTATCGAATTTAGTTGAATGAACATCTATAACAAAATTACTTCCTTTTGCTGTTGCTGCTTGCAATACTTCATCATACGCTATTCTCCTTAATGCTTGCCATTCAGGATCATGAATTTCATATCTTGAAGAAGGAACTGCATTAACAACAGGATATACATCTAATCCTTCAATATTTTTTATTCGAGTTGTCACTTCTTCACCAAACTGTTTTTCTTTAGCATCCAATCCAATAACAAATAAGCCTTTTTGCATAACTAGTGAGAATATATATTCACTTTTAAACTTTTACCCCTGTAATCCTTTTAATTAATATATCGCATTTACACATTTGAAAGAAATCCTAAACCTTCTTCTCCAAAACAACACTATCCTCTTCATCAATAAAAACCTTAAAACCTAACTTAACATATAACTTCTTAGCAGGATTGTCAGTAAACACTCGCAATCGAATCTTATCCCTCTTTTTCCTCAAACTTTCCTTCTCCATCAGTCCAACCAAACAAGTACCCAATCCCCTCCCTTGCATATTCTCCACAATCTGCAGATCATTAATATGACTAGACTCCTTACGAATCTCAAAAGAATAGAAACCAACTCTCTTACCATCAACCTCAACAATCTTAATCTTCCGAGCATCAATGCCCTCCCGAATAACTTTTGCCTGCCACTTCCCCCAATGTTTAACATATAGATCATACATATTCTTACGTATCAACCCATACACAAACCTATAATCATCAGAAGTACAATTCCTAAGGGTAAACTCCAATCCTTTCATATCTTGTCCCATTTACAAAGTTGATAGCTCCATATTATTTATCCCTACCCAAAACATCAGCTATACAACTCATCAAACCTGTTATTGCCAATGGAAGTATCTGGCCCAATTCAGCCGTATATCCACCATAGTTATGTCCTGGGAGAATATGAGTATCTTCAGGAAAAGCCACCAAACTTTTAATACTCTCACACAATTGTAAAAAATTACTCCCTTCAAGATCAAATCTTCCTGTGCTCCCTGTAGCAAACAACAAATCACCAGTAAACAATGCCTCAC
>JASMFX010000062.1 GCA_030751555.1 Candidatus Woesearchaeota archaeon
TTTGCGATAATCTTTGTAGAATTGAGGATGAATATTCTTCATAAGATTTCCAGGAAGAATCATCTTTCCACCTTTTATAGAAGAGATAAAGTGGATTATTGATATTTTTCTTCTCATTCCAAGACTAGTATCTACAATTAAAGATCCCTTTCCTTCCAGAGAGAGGACTTTTGTGACCTTGACGTGGAATGCCATAGAATCTTATTAAAGATTAGGTTTTATTAAGGTTGTTGTTTAGATAGAAAAGTGTTTACTCATTCGGAGCATTGCCATGTTTCCATTTAATACTGCACCCAACGACTGGAGTCTCTTTAACAGAAACCTCTTTTCCTTCAATAAGTGCTTTTATCGCATTTTTTAATTCGGAAATATTTACAGCCTCAGGATTTTCCCAGTTATCATCAAAGTTTCCTTGATACTGCACTTTTCTATCTTTATCTAAAACAAAAAAGTGTGGAGTTACCTGTGCGCCGTATGCCTTTGCGACGTCTTGTGTTTCGTCATGGAGATACATGAAGTTGAAAAATCTCTCTTTTCTTCTTTCCTGCATTTTTTCAAAGCTATCTTCAGGATAATTTTCAGCATCATTGCTGTTTATACCGCAAAAGTCTACCTCTCCCCCAAAGTCTTGTTGTGCATCTTTAACACGGTCTTCATATGCTTTTGCATAAGGACAGTGGTTGCAGGTGAAGAAAACCACTAGGATTGGTAGATCAAAGTTTTCCAGAGTAAAATTGCCTCCTTCTACAGCTGGAAGATTAAAATTAGGGGCTGAGTCGCCTGGTTTTAGTTTGTAGGGTAGGTTTTGTTCCATGTTGGTTTAGGTGAAAGGCATATTATTTATTAATTTTGCGGTTAGGTCTTAAGTTGAGAGTGCTATTTTTCTTTATTGAGAAATTGTGTTAAGACTTATCATGAAATTATGAGGCAGGTTCTTTGGGCTGATTATTGTAGAGATTTTTGTAGCCAAGCATTCTAACTGATTTACCTGGATCAACTAGAGAATCAGGCCTGACTTGTGCTGAATGGAAGACTTGGACATTTGTGTTCCTCCATATTTTTTTTAATGGATCAAATGCAATAAGGAGATTATGCATTGCAGCGTCGTGGTAATGGACATTTTCCCAATTAGTGATACCTTTCTTCATGATTTCTGTCCATTGTTTTTGATTTCTAATGCTAAGACCGCACCAGATTCCTACTTTCATGCCATGTTTTTCTGCGTATCTTTCTGCAACTTCTTCCTCATGCACTTTTGACAATCCGTATCCGAAAGTTGCGTTACGCTTAAAGCGTTCTGTCATTCTTCTTCCTTTAAGAAATTTTTTATCGTTATAGGCAGGGTTTTCATATCTGTTTAGACTAGTGTCAACAACAATGGTTCCTACGTCATGCTTTACCATTTGGTCACATAATACTTCGGTGCTAGGACCATGTAAGTCTATGCATCTTTCGTGCCAAGTTTCTTGGGGAGGACCTGGAGCCATAAGAGCATGAATCACAACATCAACATCATCTAAGATCGGGCCCCAATCTAGTTGTTCATCCATGATATTTGCTCTGAAATATTCCTCTCCTGGCTGTAATCTTACCTGAGATTTGGGGCGAATATCCATCCTTCGCAGTGTATTGTCATGATCTGGCCCATATAATTCCTCAGAAAGAACATTAAAAACCTCACTAATCCCTGTTCCTAGTCCCCCTGCACCGCCGGTCACTAAAATTCTCATTTAAGAGACTGGAGAATCAATAGTATTTAAACATCATTAGTCTTTAAACTATATGTTCTAATATCCCAAAAGTTAATAAATAACTGAAGATTTCCTTCTCTATGGTTCAGAAATACGAAAAGAGGCATACTCAAACAGAGCCCTTCCCATATTCTCTTGTTGAAGAGCTCCTTTATCTTAGAGATGTGCATCATAAAATGGGATGGATTGGCTACAAGCCTTTCAGGTATACAGAGATCTTTGGAAATGTCAGCCAATGGATAGATGAAGGAGTGTTTGGGAAAAAGCCTGGATTGCTTATCACTGGGACAGGGACAGGTGTAAAAGAAAGAATTTGGGGAGGAGATTTTG
This sequence comes from Candidatus Woesearchaeota archaeon, assembly GCA_030751555.1. The sequence continues at coordinate 2,082 of JASMFX010000062.1, forward strand.
CTATGGTCCCAGATGTTGATGAAGATAATTTTGTCATAACATCCTATGGACCTAGTGGACCTTCTGCAGAAGCAGGCACTCACATGAAAGTGAGTGAGCTTATGGGCAGACCCAAGTTTATCTGCCATCCTCACGCTATTATGTGGAGACTGCATAAATTCTTTAGTTATCTCACAACTGTCGAGGGTGTGGATTATGGAACAAAGGAAATGGTCCAGGAGTTTGATAGGTTATTACCTTTACACCAGGCTAAGAGTGATAGGCTCGTTATTATGGGAGGCCATCTGGATGGGATTGTTTCTTGGGGAGATACAGTTGAAGATGCAATGAAACCTCTTTTAAAATATGAAGCACTATGCAAGCAAAAAATTGTAGAGATCTGTTCTGATCCCAAAAGGAGAAATGATAGACTAATCGAGGTAAGTGACTTGGTGACAATGGAAGACCTCTATAATGCGTTTATTGGTCAAGATACAGAACCTGTCAGGAATTGAAAATTCCTGAGATGCTCAGAATTTTCCACATTCACTTAAAACGGAAGCAAAGCTTTCCATCAGTCATAGACTGATGGAAAATTCTGACATGTATAGATTTTTTCTTAACACCTACCAAAGAACTTGAGAGATTCCTCCTTCAATAGGGATTGTTGTTCCTGTAAGAGTGCATTGTTCAGAAGCGAGAAAGCTGACAAGATTGCCTAGTTCTTTTGGAGCTCCAAATTTTCCAGAGGGGATTGCGGCTAATGCTTCCTTTTTCTTCTCCTCTATTGTCTCACCAGGCTTTAGCCATGCTTTGAATAAGTGATCAATTCTTTCAGTCTCAAATGTTCCTGGAGCAACAGAGTTAATGAATACATTGTCTTTTGCATATTCTTTTGAGAGAACCTTAGAGAGACTGATTACTCCAACACGGTAGATGCTTGAGAGGGTAAGCTTTGGATTTGGCTCTTTAACAGTTCTTGAAGTGATGTTGATAATTCTTCCAAATTTTTGCTTTTTCATTAATGGAAGGACTAACCTATTTACTCTCACAACTGAGAGGATGAGCTTATTATGAGCCTCTTCAAAATCTTTGTCAGTAAAATCAGAAAATGTTCCCGGCTTTGGGCCGGCATTGTTGTTAATGAGAATGTGGATTGTTTTGTGAGTTTTTACTATTTGTTTGATCATTGATTCAATATCTTTGTTATTGTTAAGATCGCATTGAATAGTGGTTAGATTTGTTTTGTATTTTTTTTCAAGTTCGGCCTTTGTTTTTTCTAGGTTATCCTTATTGTGGGAACAGAGGATTACTGTTGCGTTATCTTTTAGTAAAGATTCTGCGCATGCTTTTCCTAGACCTTTAGAAGATGCACACACCAAAGCGATTCTTTTTTTGTGATCCATTATTTTAACTAGTTACAACTTTTATATAAGGGTTATGCTTCCCTAGACAAGATTGGATTTTGATGATGATATAATGTAGGTTGTAACTTAAATTCTGACAGGTTTGGTTGATTTTGCGATTTCTAGAAAAAATTTACGAAAAAAAGTAGTATGAACTTATTAATCATAAAAATAAAAAAAGAACAAGGTCGCATAACTAGTGACCTACCCAGGCATACCCTATTATTGCAATGGGATATATAAATTTTTCGATGCCAGGGTCGCATAATCTGGTATTGCGTCGAGCTGAAAACTCGAGGTCTGCCCAGGCCATGTGGGTTCGAATCCTGTGATTTGAATTGCGGGCGAATGCTTAAAAACCTTCGGTTTTTGGCACCTCGAGAATCTGAGATTCTCAAGGATTCCCGCCCCTGGCGACTATTTTACTACCTATTTATAAACTAAATAAGAACTTCATAGTGTATGCACGACGTAGATTTTCAAAGATTGATAGATGAGCAGAAGCCTGAAAAGATTAGCCAGGGCTTAAACCAAGCATACAAACTAGAGGTTAATGGAGAGGATGTTTTTTACAAAAGGGCTCTTACAGATGATACTATTTGGAAAAATCGTCAACTACCCTTGGTCAAGAATAAACGTTTGGATCAGTGGCTCAGTATTCCTCAATGGGTTGAGAACAGAGTAAGGGACAGAATCATGCAGCTGGATCCTCTTAGGGCTCATCGCTTAATGATTAGAGACCCTCATGCACTTTTACAAAAGGAATTAAAAACAGTAAAATTATGGATGGAACATAATATTCTCTGTCCTGAGCTATTGTATGAGGGGGATGCAGATGTAGCTTATGAATGGATTGAAGGGCGTAATTTCAAAGAGGTTCTTAGTGACTCAGGTAGGAAACTAGAATTAGGAAACTTGCTCGATACTTATATGAGGATAAGATATTTAGCCCTCGAAAATCAAAATAGAGATTTTTTTCATTCAGATGTGCATATAGAGAACTGGATGTATGGTGATAAAACCAGGAGGGCTTATCCTATTGATCCAGCATCCCATCTCCACAAATCCATGAATCGATTGGACATAGATGCAAGGTTAAACTTGGAACTGCTTTTTAGTTTTTTCAGGGCAGATGCATCATTGGATGTTACTCATGAGTATGTAAAGATTGCTGTAGATAGATTTTCTCAGGAGACCAGAGAACGTATGAGGGAATTGAGTAATACACCCCTAGTTGTTAAAGGATACTACTTGGGGCTTAATAAAGCTCGGGAATTATTTGAGAGAGGACCTCTTTTTCCTCACGCTACCAATAAGGATCAACGAAGAATAGTCTATTCAATAATAGATAATGCACTTAGGGGTTGAAACTAACCCTTCTCAACTCTTACATTTTCAATTGTTTGGCCTTTTCTCTTGGTGACTTTCATTGAGAACTTTCGATAATATATTGTTTTGTTTTCTTTTGGCATTTTTCCATGAATATCCAATATGAATTCGCTCAGGGTTGTATAGTCTCCGGTTTTAATCCCCATTTTCAGTTTTTCGTTAAGCTCTTCAATGTCAGTGTTACCTAAAACATTCCAGACATTTCTCGTGACTTTATTGATATTGGGTTCTACCTTATCTTTTTCATCCATGATCTCTCCAACAATCTCTTCAAGAACATCTTCCAGAGTAACAAGGCCTGTTACATGTTGTTTTTCATCAATGACTATTGCCATATGCTCTTTTCTCTTTTGAAAGTGTCTCAGAAGGTTACTAATTCTTTTATGATCCTGAACATAGTAGGGTTTTTTCATGATGTTTCTAACTTTTGTGTTGGGATGGTCATGATTCCTGAGGATATCCTTGAACATCATGATCCCCACGATATTTTCCTTTGAGCCTTGATAGACAGGGATTCTTGAATGAGGATCTCTAAGAAAAGCTTTCATGGCCTCTTTCACAGATGCATTTGCTTTAATGAGGACCATATTCTCTTTTTGTGTTGCGATTTCACTTACAAACATATCATCAAAATCAAAGATGTTTGCTATCAAATTACGCTCTATTGTTCTTATGGATCCTTCGTCCTCTGCCTCTTTTACTAGGCTGATGATTTCTTCTTCAGTGATTGGTGCTTCTTCTGTCTTAAAGCCAAAAAGTTTCATAAACACTTTGATAATTTTCTCAAGGACAAAGAGGAAGGGATAAAAAATTATGCTGAGATACCAAAGAGATGGTGATACGAGTTTTGCAATCCTTTTGTTATTGTGTGCTGCAATGGTTTTAGGGGTAATTTCTCCAAAAATGAGAATTAATAGGGTCATTATACCTGTGGCTGCTCCGATAGCGTAATTGTCAAATATGCCAATCATAACTACTGTTGTGAATGATGCAGCAGCAACATTTACAAGATTATTAAGAATCAATATGGTGCCTAACATCCGGTGAGGATCGTCTTTGAGTTTTTTAATGTAGATAGCAGACCGTTCTTTTCTATCTAACATATGCCTTACTTTTGACTTTGAAAGGCTCACTAAAGCAACCTCAGAGCCAGAAGAGACACCTGATAGGAAGAGTAAAACAATGAGTATAAGAATTTGGATAGTAAGTGACATTCCTTAGATTCGCCCCATTCAAAAGATTAAGATGGTGAGGTATATAAAGTTTATTATCTGTGGTTGTTGGAGTTTCCTTGTTTTTGAAAGGGAGAAGGAATAAATTAATAAAGAATTATTGATTCTCGTTAACTATGTTTAAATCCGAGGTTACTTTGCAGGATAGAAATGAATTTGTCACTTTACTTGCTGAAGGATATATTATTGAGTTGAAAGCTAAGGAGGATCATAGGCCACTCAAAGATCTTAGAATCCAGGAAGGAGACATAGGAAGATTGCTTCATCTCTGGGACATGGATGCACCTGATTATCGGTCAGGCTGGGGATGGATGTTTACGGTCTCATGGCATGGTAGAAATGTTGAGTTCAATGATTTTGACCTCGAAAGAGGACATATGGATAATCCATTTGGAGTTTGTGGTTTTGAGGATATGTATGAACTGCATAGGATTATTCCACAAGAATTTTATGATGAATAAGTTTCATTAGTGCTATGTGAAGGGTATACAAAGTTATAACCTATTTATTACCTTATCTTATACTCAGGATTTAACTTTTTGTATCTCTCTTGGACTTGATTCCAACGCTTCAGATCATCAATCATAGGATCGATTGCAGCTTCAAGTTGTTGAATATCACCCTTTAACCTTCTATAATTTCCAGGAGTAGATGTTCGTGTCCAATCAATACTTTGGCTAACTCTTCGTTTTAATGTGTCCATACGACAACCTCTTCCAACTAGGGCTGCATTGAGATAGTCTAAGTGGAGTTCAAGGCGACTCATTTCTTTTTGCCTTTCTTCTGCAGTCATGGATTCGATAGGAACTGTTGAATGTGCTACTGATTTTTGAGGATCAGTTTCTTTTTTATCTGAATCAGTCTCTTCTTTGGAAATCACTGCTTGAGCTTCTATTATAGGTGAGTTTTTTGTAGAGATCGAATGGGTTTAGACTGCTCCTAGCTGAAGTGCAAACCATTGTATAGGCTATGAAAGTGAAAGTAATAGTTGCAGCAGCAAGATACATTGTTCTCTTAGTTTGTTTCAATCTTTCATCCAAGCGCCTATATAATTCTTCCCATTGGGAGTTACTTGATTCTTTAGGTTCTGGTTCAGTCATTCTGATTCATTTTCTGCTCTTTTCCCTCAGGTTTATCAGGCCATGCTCTTACACAGACTTTGTAGTGTAGAAACAACTTATCCCATTGTTTAGCAGCTACTGAACCTACTTCTGATCTGGACTTCATATCTTCTTTGTAGTTGCTAGTGTCAAATGCGAATTTAATGTCTTCACCATCGTTGAATACCCTAAATCGCCTGTCGTTTGATGACCCAGCAGACAGATCAACAGTACCATCCCCTCCTTGGTCAAAGAGCATTACTTCATAGTTCCGTCCACTCATGCCTCCTTCCCAGATAGTGTAATGGATAAAATCAACATTACCTACCCTACCGTATTTGATTTGGGTATAAGGTCCTGAAAAAGATTGGTTCTTTGGAATTTGTGGAAGATGGGATTCTCCGTAACGAACAAAGTTACCTCTCTCCTCTTCTCTTTCAATATATTTTAGAAATTTTTCACCATCTGCTTCAGTTAGTGGTTGGCTAAGATCGACAGGTGAGGCCCTAACACGACCTTGAGTTGCAACGCAACCCCCACTGCTATATGCAGCTAAAGCAATCATAGTTGCTGTTACTGCATTTCTTGCAAACCCTTTTGCCTTTTCCACGATCTTTTCTAGATTTATCATTTTCCTACTACCTCTTTTTGCTTTAAGACATTTTGATCAATTGTTCTAGCAACATTAGTCTTATAAAAGCTGTCGAGTCTAGCTTTGTTAGAATCTGAAAGTCCATCACGTGTTTCTCTATTAGGATTACCAGACATGCCAGTTAAGGCATCAGCTGCTAAAATACTACCACCTTTACCACGTGCATAAAGATCACACTTACCATCGTTGTTAAAATCTACATAGACATCTACTTGAGAGGAGAATAGTCCTGTCTTGAACGGCACTGTATATTGATGGATTAGAAACTTTGCATCTCCAACTTTATAGAGATCCCACCTTCCAATGCTTGTTGCATATCCTCCAGACCAGCTGTAAAAATGTTGACCAAATTCCTTACCTTTTTCATCTACAATAGGCTCTGTTTTAGAATGCCCTGGAACATAAACTTTACTATCTACTACCACCCTTCTGGCGATATGCTCACAATCTTTTTCAGTATACTTGTGCTCGATATCATAATCAAATTGTTTCATCATTTGTTCAGTGTCTTGAGTCTTACGAAAAGATTTTCTCTTAGTTCTAAAATTGCCACCTGCACTTATAGGGGCGCATGCTAATGTTGCTGAGAGTAATGCTATTCCACCTAACTTAGCTAATCCTTTTGCTTTTTCTACAATTGTTTCTAGTAATTTCATTTTGATGCCTCCATCTATTTACCCCCTAATAGTGGAATCATACTCACAAATATATATCTTTTCTCTATCTAAGATATATCGTATATCTTTTTAGAAAGGTTTAAATAGAAGAACTACTTATCACCCTTAGAATGATTAGAAAGGCAATCCAGGCAAATACCACTACTTTAGTGGTCACTCTGCCTAAAAAATGGGTAAAAATAAACAAAGTAGAGAAAGGAGATGATCTGTTTGTTGATGAGAGAGAAGGCAATCTAACTGTCCAGGCAAACTACAAAAAGGTAGATTCATCAACCTCCATGCATATCCAAAACGCAAGTGTATTAAGATCTGCTATTGGATCTGCCTTTAGGGCAGGATTCTCCAAGATAGAGCTGGTTTTTGATAAAGAAGTTGATCTTACAGCAATAAATGAAGCTCTTGACT
>JASMFX010000063.1 GCA_030751555.1 Candidatus Woesearchaeota archaeon
AAAAGGAAGATTAAAATAAGTAAGCACTGGCTGTAACAAAAAGTAAAGCACTACAATAGTGATAATATACTTGATTACTCTTCCTATGTGTGGTATCGTTCCAATTTTTCCCATTTTGTCTTGCCCTTCAAAGCCAGTAATTGACCTACAAACGTGCTGTAAAACACAACTCTGTTCAAAATCATCATAAATATTAAATACTAGCAGATTATGTAGTAGCTATGCAAAAACAAGAACTAATAAACTTTTGGAAGGAACGCTTAAAACTCAATCCTGAGATTATTGATGCTTTCAATAAAATAAACAGGGAAAACTTTGTCCTTCCTGAGAACAAAGGTGTTGCATATCAAGACACTCCGCTACCAATCCTAAGAGGAAAAACAATCTCTCAACCAACCACAGTAATGATTATGACGCTGGCTCTAGAAGTAAAAAAAGGACATAATGTTTTTGAGGTGGGATCAGGATCTGGCTATCAAACAAGCATTCTAGCTCACATTGTAGGAGATAAAGGAAGCGTAGTATCCACAGATGTCATTCCAGAACTAGTTGAATTTGCTCGTCAGAATATCAAAAAAGTTAACCTAAAGAATGTAAAAATTTTCGAAGAAGATGGAAGCAAAGGTCTACAGGAACAAGCCCCCTATGACCGAATCATAATCACAGCTGCATGTAAAGAATTTCCACAACCATTACTGGAACAACTCAAGCCAGGAGGTATCATTGTTGGACCTGTGGGCGATGCAAATGAACAGGAAATGGTAAAAGGTGTTAAAGATAAATCAGGAAGGTTAGAGTTACATTTCCTAGGACAATTCTTATTTTCTCCACTCTATGGAAAGTATGGCTTTGAAGTGTAGTCTCTAACAGACTCCTAAACCAAAGCTAGGGATTATTCCCTTTGCCATTAAGAACATGACAACTAGTCCAATGATAAATGCTACTACAATCCAAGTAATCGGATGGTATATGAATCCTTTTTTGTTTGACATCATTCTATCTACCCCTTTTAGCATATCTTAAAATTTCCAGTTGGTATAAAGCCTTTTGCAACTATAACAGTAATAATTACACCAAGAATAAAGGCTATTACTATCGCAACAATCGGATGTGCTATGAATCCTATCTTATTATTCATTGAGTCACCAACTTTTTTAGTATTACTTTAATTACCCTAATTTTAATCCCGACATGTCAAGAATCACGGATTCTTGATCATGATTTATAAATCCTGACATATATAAACTTTATGCTTCTTTTTTTTCTAGTTCTGTAATTCTTGTTGGAACAGGCCTTTTTACTGCAATAGGTAAAACACCTGCTTCCAGCTCCATTTTTGCTATTTCAATTGGATTAAACTTTAATTTCTTCAAGTCATCATCTTTCATCTTAATTAAAATAGGTGCTCCCATAGATAACTGAAGAGCCCTGCTGCCAAGCATTCTGGCAATTTCATATTTAGTGTGTTGTTCAGTCATAATAACCACCTTACAGTTTTGATCGATATTCTCCTGCTTTACTTAATCCTACATCAAGCATCTTACCAATTTCTTCTATGCTAAGTGGTTCCTCTCCGCCCTTTTGGAGTGCGCAAAGTTCTTTGTCACTTAAAGAAGCAATAGTAAGCCTTGCATCAGCAACTTTTTCCTCATCTGGAGTTGGATCAACAATAAAATGTTCTCCAATTTTCCAAACAGTAACCTCGATTGGTTCCTTTGCCAATGGTAATTTGTCTTTTGTCAACTCTTTATAATCAATTTCACCACTCTTTGATACTTTAGGAAATACTGCATCCTTTATGCTTGCCAAAGCAGCTAAAGCTGCAGCATCAAACAAATTACCAGCATCATTAATACTTATAATATCAATGCTTATTGTCCATACCTTTTCACCCTTTTCAACACATAGCTTTTTTGTGTCAATTGCTTTGGATTCTCTTATCCCTCTGTCAACTACCCTAGCAAGCTCAATAGCCTTTATGCCAGGTGGACCAGTATCAAATTCAGGGCTGGATAATGGCAATAACTCAACATTCACCATCAGATTTCCATTATCTGGAGAATCAGGATATGGCTTTTCAATACTAAGCTTTACGCCAGCAATCACCTCTGTATCACCAATCTTTACTCTTGCTGAACCCTCAGCATTCTTAGTAACCCCAGTCTCTACTGAAACATCTCTCACCTGATCTGATTTTCTTCCATCAAATCGGGTTCCCTTCTCTAGGGTTTCAATAACGTGAGTTCTTAATTCATTAATCATCTTTACCATCTCCGAACTTATCCTTTAATGCTTTTATTTGCACTGCATGGATTTTAGTTAAAACCTTCTTTCCTAACTCCAATGAATCCATAATCATCTCCTTTGTTATTTCACCATCCATCTGCAATAAGGTTATTTTTTGAGAGCCAGGCAAAAACGCCAAAGGTATGTCTGCAACAGGCCCATCCTCATAAGCCTCCTCATCATAGCAAAGGTCAGCTAGTATCTTATCATCTACCCTTCCAACTGCTACAGAAGATACTAAGTCCTTCATAGGCAATCCTGCATCTGCAAGAGCCATTGCTGCTGCAGTTATTCCTGCACATCTACTACCAGCATCTGTTTGAGGTAATTCAATAAAAACATCAACAAC
>JASMFX010000064.1 GCA_030751555.1 Candidatus Woesearchaeota archaeon
CCATGAGTTTCGCCATATCACTGAGGGGAATAAGGTTGGTGATTTCTCAACAGATTTTACACTAAGAACATTTTTTCCTTTTACTAGCAATTTTGACCTAAAAGTTAGATTGCCAAAAACAATTGATGAACGCCTAAGAATTGATCTTGCTGGAGTAAATCAGAATTACGAAAATGCAAGAAACTTCTGGAGAAACACTTTTTTAAGAAATAATGGAGAAATTGTCTGGGATCAAGGAACAAGCTTTGCTATTGCCCAATCATGGCATTCATGGTATCATCTTGTAGATCTCATAGATAATGATAATACCGGTGATATGAACAACTATGCAAAATTACTAAATCTAAAGGGCATAGGCTTAACTGAAAAAGAGGCTACTCTTGAATCCTTTTTTCCTTTATTGGCATCATGGCACACTTATCAAAGCATCTTCTCTTCTATCCAATACATGGCAACAGGAGAAAAATCTGTAACTGCAACAACCTTTAATGTTGGATCTCTAGAACTCACTCCACCCTATTTCGCCCTATATCTTACTCCAGAAGGTAATTTTCTTAACACTAGCCTCCTTGTTAATCCTTCATCTGACTATCCTCTTGAAGTCTCAGTTGGAAATCACCTAGATATGTTTGGAGGTGAAGTTGATACTTTCAGATTCGGTGCTCAGCTACACAACATTACATTCTTTGAGGGTAAATCTCAATTTAGAGTAAGCCCATTTGTATATCTCAACACCTCTGGAGAGCTTAACCCAAAAGGATTCAGTCTTGGTACCGAGCTAATAAAACCATTAACTCAATGGGCTGAGATCTCTGTAAACTTAGGATACCATCAAGATGATATCTTAGAAAGAACAATCAAAGGAAAAGATAATGGATTTAACGCAACAGGAAATCTCACCCTTAGATTTTAACCAACATAACTCAACTGCTTCTTTTCCTGCATCTCCTGAGCATCCTGGCTCTGCTGCATCATTGATTTTAATTTATCTTCAAACTTTTGTGCTTGTTTTAACAATGGATTAGGATCCACTTTTAAGTTGAGATACTTATCCAGGGTTTCAATAACCTTTGCAGCTGCTTTTGAATCTGGTAAAGCACTGTGCGTCTCTGCAAAAAAGCATGTCAATGGTGTTTTTGTCTTCAACATCACAGCAGAGGTAACCCCCATAATGATTCCATCCTGCAATAGCTTTGTCCCTAACCCTTCAAGGTTCTTCCTATTCTTCTCAACATTAGTGTAATAAAAAATATTTGAGCTGGTTGTTGGCACTGCGCTTCCCACTCCTTCCAGACTTATTATCTCCTTTGCCTTCAACTGTTTAGCAACATCCATCACAATGTCTGCTGCCTTCCACTCAATCCCCTGCGCTGCACTAATCGAGTGAATAATCACAATGTTATGCTTCTGATTGTAAAATATGCCCAAAGGCTCTGTGATTTTTCCCTTATGGATTAAAACAGTGGATTGCTGATCCTCAAATAAAAACCTTCCAATCAATTCACATTTGAGATGATCGACAAGAAACTCAGTAGTTATACTCCCAATAAGGCCAAATCCAGGAAATCCTTCAATGATCTTAACGCCTTGTGGTTTTTTGAATAATTGTATCTCCATTTTTTCCCCTCTACGCAGCAGCTGCATCAGGAAAGGGTATAGCCTTTTGCTTAGCCTTCCTCTTTCTAGACTCCTTCCGAATAGGCATCTTTCCACTCCCTATAACTTTGAGTCTGATCTCCATCCCTTCTATTGATTTTCCACTTGAGCGTGCTTTTGTAAGTCTGTTAATGTCCTTTCCCAAACTAGCTTTTTCCTTTCTAATATTTGCTAGCTGTTCATTGGCCTTATCTCTCCTTTCTGGATCCTGAGCATGTTTCTTAAACGATACTTCAAATTGATGGAGGTCTCTCACCCTCTGCAACTGAGTTTCAATCTCCTTGCTATGCTCATCTACCTCCAATAGTTGCTTCATTACAGGCCAGTCAACCCTAATCCTTCCTACAACAGGTTTTAACCCAACAAAATCAACAGCAATAGCCAGCTCCCACCAAGCCTTGTAGATAGACGCCCAACTCTTTGTAACAGATTTTATATGTCCTCTTAATGTGACCTCTCCCATACTTGTTCTGATAAGTTCTGGTATAAAAGCTTTGCTTTTTGCTGGTACACGCAACTTTGATGTGTCTAGCTTTCCCGGCCGCAATATTTTTTCGCAGCTTTTGTTTCTGAACACCTTTCACATAATTTTTCCTATCTCCCCGTACCTGGGTAATGGGAGATAGGAAAAATAGGCTGTTATTGGGTGTGCGGCAAAATGCCGAAACGTGCAAGGAGGAACAGAATGCTAGGCGGCTACGATTTGCCAAACAAAGTTGACCATACTATCTTTCCAAAACATATATAAACTAGATTTTTCAAAAGTCCATCATGTTCGAAGGGCCTAAAAGCATAATCAGCAGTTTCATTGGA
>JASMFX010000065.1 GCA_030751555.1 Candidatus Woesearchaeota archaeon
CTGAGCCATAGCAACGCAAGAATATGACTTACCAGCCAAAACTTGTCTCACAATCCAAACCCTTTTACTAAAATTCAGCTTATACATAATACACCACCCAAAGTAGCATATTAAGCGTTAACTAAAAACGTGATAGCACATAAATGGTTAATATTTGTATATCTTAGGAATGGGAGGAAAAGAATGGGCCCAGCCGGATTTCTGCAGTGGCGCAAATTTTGTCTGGCACAAAATTTGGAAATTGGAAGAATAAGAACAAACAAAATAAAACAAGAAAAAAAAGTAATGGGCCCAGCCGGATTTAACTGTCGTTGTGCGTTCACGCACACTCGTGCACAGAAAGAGGGATTTCGCAAAAAGGCTCAATCCCTCGATCTGGGCTGTTATCTCTACTGACCATCGCTTCAGGAGTTAAAAGGAAAAGAATGGGCCCAGCCGGATTTGCACTGGCGATCTTCGCCAAGTCAAGGCGATGTCATAGCTACTAGACCATGGGCCCTTGATAAGGTAGATTAACTATCTCTATTTAAACTTTATTGGTATCAGTACTGCTGCCGATAGAAAACCTTAAAAATCATTTCTAAATCATAGATTATATGCCCCTGTAGCATAGTAGCCATTGCGTCACATTGGTAACTTCAAGCTTTGCTTGACGGTTTTGCACGAAGTGCAAAAATGTGGAGATCCTGAGTGCAACTCTCAGCAGGGGCTTTTATTATTTAAAGAAATGCTTATGCTGCTCTCATTATTTCTTCAGCTATCTGTTCAGGTGTTTTATCACGTGTAGGGATTGTGATCTCAGCTGCAACACGATATAATTCATGTCTTTTATCCCAATGTATTTCCATATCTACCTCTTGAGCTCTTAGTTTGCTGCCAGTAATTTTTTTAGCTTCAGGAGAAATGGGATGTCTATAATTAGCCATATTTCCAGATTTTAGGGCTATTTCATTATCTTCATAAACTCTGGATGCTAATTCGACTATACAATGTGTTCTATCATCTGGATCAGGAACAAGATAAAATCCTTTCCCCCATGCTTTTAGTAGCTCAACATTTATATTTCGTAGTTCAACATAATCATGGGCTACAGTTCCTCCACCAGGAGCCCATATTAAAGGTTTATCTTTATAATCTCCACAAATTATTTCTACACCATCTGTCTCTGCTTGCCCCATTATTGGCCATCCTTTTTCACCCATTCCTCTTTCTGAAACTGGCGAAGTAACTTTTCCAATACTTTCATAACCTCTTGCATCGAGAAGTCTATTTGTGATTTCATCACCATCAATAACATCAACTCTTAATTGTTCTCCTAATAGCTTGGCAATTGTACTTTTCCCAGAACCTTTTAATCCAACTAAATATATGTGAGTCGTCATGATAATCAAGAATGATTGTTATCTTTTAAATGTTAGTATTATTTATTTAGGGGCTTTTATTCCCACCCAATAATACTATTCTATCACCAAAAAACTTAAATATGAACCATTAGTTTCCTATATGATGCCGAGTATTCAACCTTTATTGGATGTATTCTTATTAGGACTTGGTCCTGTTGGACAGGCTTTTTTAAGAAGGTCTTTTGAACCAGTATATCAGTGGTTTAATGTTGTTGGGGTGCAGGATAGCACAGCATGTCTTCTTACTCCAAGTGGATTAACTACTCCTCTTTTAGAGGAAATTTCCGAGAAAAAACAGAAGAAAAAAGGATTGGACGCTATTGAAATTCCTGATGAGGATTTTAGTTTCAAAGAACCTTCTAGTTTACGTTATGTTCCCGATTTCTCAAGAAATCGGCCTTTTGTTGTTTTAGATGCTTCTGATCAAGATACGAGTGTTATTTTAGCTAATACTTTGCAAAGAGTGGGCTATGTAGCCGGAGTTAACAAGGTTCCTTTTTCTCAAGATTCTTGCGAGACAGAGCTGCTTTATAGTGCAGCAATGCAAGAACAAAAATTGGTTTATATGACAGGAACTGTTGGGGCTGATATTGGGGTTCCTGATGCTTTGATCAATATTCTGCGTGAGGAGGGGCCTGAATATGTTAAAATCTCTGCTGTTGCAACTGGAACAGGGACATACGTGTGTTCACGATTAGAACAAAATGAAGATATTGAAGCTATCCTTGCAACTGGTTTTTCAGAGGGTATAACTGAGAGAAAAATCGGTTTAGACATGAGTGGGATTGATGTTGAAAGAAAGGCTATTATCCTTGCAAAAATAATCCAGCAGTATGATCCTGTTTGCGAAGTAAAAATTACTCGAACCTCTCTTTTAGAGGGTATAGCTCCGTCTGGTTTTGAAGAGAGCTCCATGGGCTTGGAAGGGGGGGATTATATTGAAGCAATTGACAGGGACCATACCATACGTACAGAATTTAAGCGGAAATTTGGAGGAGTCAGAGAAGGAATGGCTTTACGCTATGTCCTGGATCTTGAATACCAACAGGGTGAAGGGATTACCATTGATATAGGTCTAAAAGAGGTGCCAAAGGATTCCACTATTGGTAGTTTAACTGGTACTGATAATGTTTTCCATTTTTATGTAAATTGTCCTCCTGGTCAGGATGTCGTAAAGCTTCCTATTGAAGCATACAGCACTCTTGGGCCTGCTCCAGGTGCTGGTCCTGATGAGACTGCTAATGCATTGTATAAGAATTTAGAATCTGTCAAACAGCAGATTTTGAAGGACTCTTAAATCACAACGCAAGTTTTATAAGTTGTTTTTAATTCTTTTTTAGGATGTTACGCAAACTAAAAAAAATAATTCGTCATCCTTCTCTGGTTTTTAGGCATATTAAACTAAAATTCATTAATCTTTTTCTCTTTAATCTTTTGTATGGGAATAAGAATAGGTATGTGTTGAATTATGATGATTTTAAGGTGGAGTACTCAACTGAGGATGCTCATTCAAAGCATTACTTTTTCCCGAGATATGCTGCGGGAGTCATTCATGAGCCTACTGTGACTAGAGAGATGGTTAAGAACCTAAAAAACTCAAAAGTATTTGTTGATGTAGGAACACATCTTGGGTATTTTACCTGTCTTGCTGGGAAAATTTTAGAGAATGGGAGGGTTGATGCATTCGAAGTGGAGAAGAATGCTTTTGCACTCCTTAAGAAAAATTTGGATCTCAACGAATTGAAAAATGTCAATGTCTACAATGTTGCTGTTACAGACAAGAAGGGAACTATTAAGATACCTTTACAGAGTAAGCCTAGTCCTTTCTTTTCAATCGTAGGGAATGATAAGGATAGTGAATTCATTGAGGTGGATGCGATTGCCCTAGATGATTTCTACTCAAAAAAGGATTATCAACCTGATGTGGTGAAGATCGATGTAGAAGGGGCAGAGATGCAGGTTCTTCAGGGCATGAAATCCTTGTTAGAAACAAGGGATTTAGTACTCTTTATAGAATTACATGGTAATGTCTTACCAGAATTTGGGGGCAGTTCAAAAGAGGTAATAAATTATCTAATTGATAAGGGGTATCTGATCTATGAGATTGAAAATCCTCATGATCCTAACCTTTCTCAGCCAAGTAAAATTGCAAGGGATACACAAATCGATTATAATACTGTTCTTTATGTTACTAAGAAAGAGATTTAGTTAAGTATTATAAACACCCTAATATTCTCCTTATTTATGCTAAACTACAGTAAATCTTATGCTTTTTTAATGGATAATCATAGTTGCAGGCAGGCTGAGATAGCTGCAAAGGCTATTGGTAGATTGGAGTTTCCTCGCCAGAGAGAGTTTCAACTTATCGATGTTGGAAGCCATGATGGTAAACTTACAGGGCTTGTACACGACGAATTAAAAAAACATCATGGTCATATAGCTACGCATTGCATTGAACCTGATGAAATTACCTATCTGGAACTTCTTGGAGCTTTTTCTAAAAAGGGAGGTTTCTTATTTGATAATAAGGATTATCAATCATGGATCAGAGAATTTGGTTTTCTATATTATCAATCTGCTGATTTAGTTTTAAACTCACACACTACAGATCATTATCCAGAAGAGTTTTGGCTAGAATTAATTCATGACACTAATTCAATGTTGAAAGGGCATGGTAAGCATGTTTTTTTTCTTGATGCTGGTGGTGCTGCTTGGGATGAGATTAAGAAGGTTGCTGATGAACGTATTCCTAATCGAGGTACCAATGCGGTTGGCAACTGGTTAAAATCCTATCATTTTACAGACTTTTTAGAATCAGAAGGTATTGAACACACTACAATTAAACATTATTCACCGGTTTTCTTTCCAGATGATATAAGTGCATTTGGCAGGGTCTGCCTTATGCTTGGATTTCTGATGAGATATGAAATGGAGGATATAGAAAAACATATACCTGACGAAGTAGAAGAGCTCATGGACAAACACCGACAAGGTCGTCGGATTGTTTTCCCAAGAAATCAGGAGATGATTGTGGTGCCGGAGCAGAAAATTGATTTTTCAAACAACGAGGAATAAATCATGGTAAGGGTAGGAAGGGTTGTAATTGAGGGGAAAGTAAGAGATATCACTCAGCCTGGTCAAACATACACGTTTGATTTTTCAAGGTATGTTAAGCCTTGGACTAAATATCTTCATCGTAAACCTGATAGGGAACTATTTTGTATTGACGCAAAGACTGAGGCCCGTAATTGGTGGATTGATTCTGGACATGCATTAAGTAAGACAAATCAAGAGTTTCTAAGGGGTGTGAATGGATTTGAGGCCTATAATGTTAGCTTTGGCGATCCTATGAGATGTGCACATATACAAACTGAATTTGATGTCTTACGAAATGTAGATATGGTCTATGCTCATCCTGACTTAAATGATATCTTATCTCAACTTGGAATAAGCTCTTTGACACCTTTTTTAAAGGCTGATGAATTTGGGCTTGAGTCAACTGGAGAAAAGGTTGAGATGGAGGTTATGAGGGTGTTGAGAGACCTTCGAGCTAATAGGTCAGCAACTTTTGAACAGACTATACTGTTGAATGGAGAACCATATTTTTTAGATGCAAAAGGAGGAAACTTTGGTGGATCTCCCTTAGACTTGGACATTTCAGGGAATCAGGGAGGAGATTGTAGGGGTGGATTGCCAGAACCAAGTGTTCGAAATGCTCTTATACTCGGAGATCTTAATAGAAAAGGATATGGGAATGTTGTTTTGATTGCTGCCTATACAATACCTGGTCTTAAGCAATATGGTAAGGATCAGTTGGGGATGTATGTGAGGGCAGTGAAGTCCTCATCTAGCATAAGTCATCATTCCGGGAATATGGAGGCGCTTTGCGAGTCTCTTGGCATGTCAGGAAGAGAGGTTGCTGACTATGTGATAAGTGGAGCTACAAGTGACATGGCGATGGTATGGAAGAATGGCTATGCATATAAAGGGCCTGCTCATGAACAGAATATTCGCATAAGGGGATTGTCTGACTTTTCTGGATCTGAACCTGTAAATACAGCAGGGTTTCCTGAAATAGTGCATGATGTGTCAACACTTGTTTTCAGTTGCCAGAAAATAATGCACAATGCTTTAGCTGCAGGGTCAGCAGCTGCAAACAGTCATGTAGAACACTATGCTACAGCAAGGAATCTTATGATCAGTGTTTTGAACAATGATCTCGGATTAAGCTTGCCAGAGATGTCAGGAACAATGAATATTTCTGCTGAGGTCTATAATATGCAGGCAGGTCTTGGTCTAGTGAATCCTAATGAAACAATTGGCATTGTCTATGATAGGGTGTTTAATCTAAACGGTTTTGATGACAATTATTGGAGGGGTGACCCTGATTATGGTCGTAAAGCTAGAGAGCTGCTTAGATTGAAGATTGAGCCTAAGATTGTTCCTATAACAATGCAGGATCTGATGGTTGCTTGATATTTCTGGAATAAAACAACAACATTTATATACTAGTTAATATCTAATAGTTATTAATTAATACAAATTGGTGATGAATATGCCTGTAACAATACATAAGAAAAAAATTGAGCAAGGACCTACTCTGAATACTGTGCTTATGGTAGAAGATGTGCTGAAGAACATGGAGGATAGTGTAATCAGTATTGCAGAGCTTAAAAGAAAACTGCCTAAGCAAGTTAATCATAACACTCTAATGGTAATTCTGGAGTATTTAGAAAAGAGTAATAAGATATTAGTAGGGCTCAAGGGGATAACTTGGATCCACAATCCTAGCCCTAAACTGAGGAAGGCTATTGTTGAAGGAATGGAACTATGAAGTCTAAAGTAATTCTCTCTTCAGAGGCTAGAGAGGTCTATCAATATCTCAATACCCATGCATCTACTTCGAAGCACGAAGCTATGATCTTTAAGGCAGTAAACCAGAAGGTTGAACTGATAAAAGACAATCCTCATTATGGGAATCCTATTAAGAAGAAGCTAATTCCTCAGGAGTATAAAGAGAAATATAATGCTGGGAACCTATTTCGAGTGGAGCTTCCAGGTTTTTGGAGAATGCTCTACACCTTAACGGATGATGAGACAGAAGTAGAGATTATAGCTTTTGTTCTAGATATTATTGATCATAAAGATTATGATAAGAAGTTTGGGTATAAGGGGAATTGACTACTTTATCCTAACAGTCTCTAAATTTCTAGGAGCGACTGTCTCAACCCTAAAGGTTTTATGCATGGAACTTGCAAGATCCAGGCAACCAGAGTTCTCACCATGATTCAAAATAATCTTCTTTGGCTTAGGATCAACTCTTTTTACATAATTCATAAGCTGATTCCTGTCTGAGTGGTTTGTAACCTCTAAGCGATGGACTTCCATATTAATCTTGACCATCTCTGTTTTCTGGCCTTCTTTAAATATAATCTCTCTGTCTCCGTTGCTAATCCTTCTACCCAGAGATCCTTCGCCCTGATAAGAAGTGAAAACTAATGAATGTCTTTTATCCTCTGCGAAGTTTCTTAGATATTCTACACTAGGACCTCCAACAAGCATACCGCTTGTAGCCAGGATCACGCATGGACCTGCTTCTTCAATAATACTTATTCTTTCTTTTTTTGAGCCAACACGCTTAAAAATTGGAGATAAAAACGGATTTGAGTCTTTATGGAAAATACTTTTTCTGATAGCTGTAGTCAAAAACTCAGGGTAGGCTGTATGGATTGCTGTTATATCCCAGACAAGGCCATCAATAAAAACAGATATTTCATCTAATTCTTTTTTTCTGACCATTGTTTCAATCATCATCATAATTTCTTGAGCCCTACCAGATCCGAGTGTAGGCATCAATACCTTTCCCCTTCTTTTTATGGTATCCATAATAATCTTTTTTAGATATTCATCAGATTCACTTTGGGATGGCATGACTTTGTCTTTTGCACCATAAGTGCTTTCCATCATTAATGTCTCCAGGCGTGGAAACTGATCATTAGCAGGATCTAGCAAAGCAGTTTTTCCATATTTCATGTCAGCTGCATAACATAGATTGTGCAAGCCATTGCCAATATGTAGATGTGCCATTGCAGAGCCAAGAATATGTCCTGAATTATAGAGGGTTAGTCTCATATCAGGTGTTATGTCACTAACTTCTCCATAATCTAATGTTATAGTATGCTTTACCATCTCCCTGATCTCATCCATATCAAAAACTGGCTCTTTTTTCTCGTTCTTCATGATCTTGAGATAATCCATAAGAAGTAGGGCTGATACATCTCTTGTTGGAGCTGTGCAGTAGACAGGCCCTTTATATCCGTATTTGTAGAGGTATGGCAAAAAACCACAGTGATCTACATGTGAGTGTGATAGGATAACAGCGTCAAGCTGTTCTATATTTAGTTCAGGAACCTCTAGATGAGGATATGCTTCGTCATCTGATGCAACGTTTACGCCACAGTCCATCATTACTCTTGATTCTGGGGTTTGCAAGAAAAGGCAGCTTCTACCAACCTGTCTAGCACCTCCTAGGTAGCTTACCCTTATCCATTCTTTTCTTTTCTCTCGAATCCATCCATCATAGATTCTATGGCCAATTTTATCTAGAAATTTTCTTCGATATTCTGAATTTTGATAGAGGACAGCTCTAATGTTTTCAATGAGTTGTGATCTTATTGCAGGGGTTCTGCGGATAAGTGGTACCCATGTTGTTTTTTCACGAATATCCTTTAAGATTGAGCCTTGCTTACCAATTGCTAATCCTGGCTTCTCAGCCTCAATAATCACTATCGATCTAAAAGGATCAAAAATAATATTGTCTGCACCTGCCTCTTTTGGCAGAATCTTCTTAATGATCTTCTCTGATTTCTCCTGATCCAATGTAATTTTTGGATCTGGGCGAAGCTCTACCCTTTTCTTAATATCATTAACTATTTTCCTAATCATTCCATTATTATCTAGGAAAAACTCTTTGTCTTTTGTATAGAGAACAATGTTTGCTGCCTCAAAGCAAGCTTCACTAATCTTATCTTTAGGAAGTTGTTTCAGTACTTCATCTATAATTTTAGCC